>WJIX01000031.1 GCA_014730075.1 bacterium
TTCCCATTCCGACAATTACTTTTTTCATACAAGAACTCCCATTTCGATCATAGTAGTTGTTTCCCGGCTCCGCTGCGGGCGGCAAACGCCGATTTCAGCCCGAAGATCATGAACCCCCGAATACCGCAGCCTATCCATGAAAACCGGATTTTATTTTTGTGCTTCCGTTTCACAGGCAGCGCCACTTTCCCGGCTTAAACTCTTCTCGCCTCTTTTGTATTTTCTGATTATCGTTCTTACCTCTGAGGGGGTCAGACGGCCGTGGGTATTGTCATTTACCATTATCACGGGTGCCAGGGAACAGCACCCGATGCAGGCGACAGTGTTAAGTGTGAAAAGGCCGTCTTCGGTTGTCTCTCCGACCTCGATACCGAGCTCATCCTCGATAGTATCTCTTATCAGATCAGCTCCGGACACATGACAGGCGGTACCGGCGCATACCCTGATTACGTACTTGCCCATCGGCCTGAGCCTGAACTGGCTGTAGAATGTAATTACTCCGAAGACCTCGGATTCAGGTATCCCTGTAACTGTTGAGATATAGTCAATCGCTCTTCTTGGAATGTAACCGAAGTGGTTTTGAGCGGACTGAAGGAGCGGAATAAGTTCACCGGGGGACCCGTCGTAGCGCCAGAGATTGTGAGTGAATTCCTCTCTCATATTTCACTGCTTTCTTCATTCAAGCCATTTTGCCTCTACTCCACGGATGAAACCTGAGGTTTCATCCCTTCTGCTGATTTATTCACAAACCGATAAAACTACTCATCCATTATCTTGATAACCTTCGCCTCACGCACCCTTAGAACACCCTCTATCTGATTAAGTTTTTCCACGATACGGGGTTTGCTGCCCACGGCGGACTCCCCGATGATCATTCCCACCAGCTTGGAGCCATCCTCTATGATGTCGCAGAAGACTATCTCGTCAATAAAGAACACCGTGGTGAATACCTGCTGGATAGCATCCTTGTCTATATCCACAATTATATAGCTGGTTGTCCCGGGATGCTTCGCCGCAGTCTGGCTGTCCGTCTCCTTTACCAGCTTGCTGTATGTCTTGATGAATTCGTCTACGTCGCGGTCCAGCTTGGGACGTTCCACCCTGCTCATGGATACCACTTCCACTCCCTCCATATCCGCTATTTCCTTGAAAAGGCTGTCGATCTCCTCCTGAGTATCAGCCTGAGCGAGAATAATGATATCGAAGTCTCCGTGGACTGCTTCGCACCGCTGTACACCCTTCATATGATAAAGCTTCCTGTAGATGTCGATACTGTCTTCCTCGCCGGTCACCCTGATGGTAAGGTAAGCGCTCACGGACTTTCTGATCTCCGGCCTGCTCTCCACCTCTTCTCTGGCGGCTGCGGTTTTGCCGGGAGTAAGCTCCTCCATGGCCTCCACCAGGTCATCGATCTCAAAAGGTTTGTCCAGGTATCCGGTGTTATGTTCACTTATCGCTTCAAGTTCCAGGCTTACATCCCCATAACCGGTGATTACCAGAACCGGCAGGTCCGGGTACTGCTTCTTGATTACCTTGAGAATCTTGAGCCCGTCTATATCGGGCATGAAGATATCGGTGATGAGATAATCGAACTGCCTTCCCTCCTCCTGGGCGTTCCTGAGTTCGTGGATAGCGGAAATACCGTCCGGGCAGGCAACCGCGCTGTACCCCTCCTGGGTCAGCCCCACGGTAAGGTTTCGTCTTATCTCAGCTTCATCATCGATAATTAAAACATTGCCTTTCAATATTATCCTCCCTTGCGGTAGCTGGTGGGAGCCGCCTGATCTCTGAAAACCCACTCAACGTGTGAAAAAGTATGCTCAATCAATATATATCACTTTCAGGCAAAACCGAAGACCGCCTGATTTATTTCACCAATAAACTATTATTTATAAGACGTTTTGTCAAATCATATTATGAGATAAGCCGCGCCATTTCATGCTCCGGATACAAAAGCATAAAGCCTTTTCTAACTGAGGCATTATAACTGTATTCAAGTGTGGTATTTAGTATTAAATCCCGGGGCTGCCACCCTGTCATAATCATATTCAAACCTGACCGCCATGGCTTCTGCCACTGGCCCGCCACCTCCACCGCTGGCGGTAGAATTTCTGCCACCTGGGGACCAGGCCTCCGGTGGGAGGCCTGGTGCGGGGAATAATTGACAAATTGTTCCCGCGACAGTAATCTGGTATCCGCGAACCGGACTATTATCAACTGGAAAGAAGGGATTGCTGCGTATGAAGATTTCTACCATCAGAATAAAAGGGCGGGATCAGTTATCCCTCTGGACCGAATCAGGCCTTTTACCTGTCAGCGAGATTAACGCCGCCTTCGGCACCGGCTTCCCCGGTGAAATGCTGAAGCTGATAAGCTCCGGGCGGATCGAGGATTTGAGCCATTGGCTGAACTCGGCGAAGATCGATAAAACAGTGACTGCCGGGTTGATCGATCCGTCAAGCGCCGAATTCGCTCCCTGCTACAGGCGCCCCCGGAAAATATGGGGGATAGGGCTTAATTACCGTGAGCATGCCGTTGACCTTGACGAGACTGCTCCGGAGGCCGAGCCAGCCAGCTTCATGAAACCTGATACATCCATAATAGGTTGCGGTGATACGATCAGGATACCGTTTCAGTCGAGAAGAACCACCGCCGAGGCGGAACTGGCGGTTATAATAGGAAGAGAGTGCAGAAATATCGAAAGAGAAGACTGGATCAGATATGTAGCCGGCTTTACACCGGTCCTCGATATGACCGCAGAGGATATATTAAGAAAGAATCCGCGTTATCTCACCAGGGCCAAGAGTTTCGACACCTTCTTTTCATTCGGCCCTCAGCTTGTAACTCCAGACCATCTGGGTGAGCTTGAAGATATCAGGATAAAGACCGTTATCAATGGAAAGGTCAGGGCTGAAAACAGTATCTCGAATATGGTCCACCCACCTGACCGGCTGGTGTGGTTCCACTCCAGGGTGATGACACTGCTTCCGGGCGATATTATCTCCACCGGAACCCCCGGAGCGGCAGTCATCTCGGATGGGGATACAGTCGAGTCGGTCATAGAGGGCTTCGCCCCCCTGGTAAACAGGGTGACCGATCTGAAGAAAGTATAATCGGCCGGTTCAATAAACGCACTGGAAATTAATTCCGGTGCTTCTATCGGCCAGTCCGGAGTACCTTCCATCTGACAGAAAGATGTAGAGATAAACATCCTCCCCGCAGGGAGGAGAAAATATTGCAGCATCCTCCTGCCTCTTTCGGACAGTGAAGGTATCTATCGAAGATGGCCCTACCCTGCCATCCCAGGCAGATGAGAACCTGAAAAACCCCAGGAAAGAATTATCGGAACTCCGGTACATATACCCCGACGGGACGGAAAGCCCTGAGAAGGGATAACCGGAGCTGCGGTTTTCCACCGCCAGGGTAACCTCGCATATGACCGGGTCCGGGGGGACCATAGGCATAAGGTTGGCGTACACTACTACATCCAGAATACTCATTCTGAGCAAGCTTACAGGTGGATTGGATGGCCTGAGCGGGCCTTCGGACCGGTCGTTGCCGCAGCCTGACGGCAACAGGAGCATCAGAATCAATAAACAGGCTATTGACCTTGGCACCGCTTCCTCCCCTTGCAGCATCGACTGCCCGCTGCGGCGGCTATCACCTGATCTGTCATCAATTCCATTCTTCTGAGTCCCCGGCGGATAATAGGTGGTGGGAGCTACAGGATTTGAACCTGTGACTTCTACCGTGTGAAGATAGCACTCTAACCCCTGAGTTAAGCTCCCATCCTGTCTTAATGAATACTATAAGATTATTTCTTTACTGGCGCAAGTAATTAGCTGATCAGACCGGCCCCTTCATCGGGCTGAAAAGGAAACCCGGGGGGATCATTACTGCCCATCGTCATGATGTTCCTCCAGGACCTTCCTGGCCCTTTCCGCCTCGCCCTCTCGGACATAGATCCTCACTCTGCCCATCCCATCTACCGAAATCGGCAGCGCTCCTCCAGCCCTTCCGGACTTGACCAGGGTGTCGATCCCTTCACTTTCCAGGAGCGAGACTACCATATTCTCCTCGATCTCGCCCTGAACCGAGATCAGCTCGACCAGTTTATTCTCCTTTTTATCTTTCATATTCAGCCCTTTCTTGCCGGTTACAAGGTGCGTATGATATACTACCGTTTTATTGAGCGCTTGAACAGTTAAAAAGGTTGATAGATCCTGATATCTTTATAAATTTAAGAGTTTGGAGAATAATACTTGCGAAGTTAGCGGGGAAGAATGAACCTGGGAGCTCACAAATCGATAGCAGGCGGTGTTGACAAGGCCCTGGACCGGGCCAGAGAGACCGGTTGCGACGCCGTTCAGATGTTCGTGAAGAGCTCGAACCGGTGGAAGGCCCGCCCCCTGAGGGAAGATGAAATAAAAGCATTCCGCCAGAAGAAGAAAGATTACAGGGATGATTTTCTGATGGCCCATTCCAGTTACCTGATCAATATCGCCTCACCGGAGAGCGCCCAGGCAAAAAAGTCGGTGGATGCGCTGGTGATCGAAATGAAAAGGTGCGAGGTCCTGGGAATCCCTTACCTGGTGCTGCATCCGGGCAGCCACCGGGGGACCACCGAAGCGGAAGGTATCGAACGAATAGCAAGCTGCCTGGATGAAGTATTCCTGAAAACCGCCGGATCGAAGGTTATGGTACTGCTTGAGACCACATCCGGGACCGGTGACAATATCGGCTACAGGTTCGAGCATATAGCCCGGATCATGGATAAACTCAAGGATGACAGCAGGACGGGATGCTGTTTTGATACCTGCCACTCCTTTGCCGCCGGATACGATATCAGGACAGCCGAAAGTTACCAGCAGACCTTCGATGAGCTGGAACAGATTATCGGGTTTGAAAAACTCCGGGCCTTTCATATAAATGACTCGAAGCACGGGCTGGGGAGCCGGAAGGACAGGCATAACATATCGGCAGGGGGATGATCGGAAAGAAAGCATTTTACTTTCTGATGAATGACCGGAGGTTCACCGGGATACCGATGGTACTGGAAACTCCCAAGGGTGATAATGAACTGAAAAACGACAGGAGAAATCTGGCCCTCCTGAGGGGTATGCGGAAAGTGAAAGAGGCTGGGAAGTAAGGGAAGGGCCGGGACCGGAAATGAAGCAGCCAACAGGTTGATTAATATAAGGAGGGCGATACCATGTACGACCTTGCGATAATCGGCTCCGGGCCGGCGGGCCTTACGGCGGCAATCTATGCAAGCCGTGGCGAGCTGAATACAATTGTCCTTGAGGGCACAGAGCCCGGGGGACAGCTCACCATTACCTCAGAAGTGGAGAACTTCCCCGGATTCCCGGAGGGTATACAGGGGCCGGAGCTGATGGAGAGGATGAAAAAGCAGGCCGCAAAATTCGGCACCGAAATAGTAACAGTCGAGGTCAAATCGATAGATCTAAGCGGATCACCGTTCAGGCTCACGGCCGGTTCAGATGAAATAGAAGCTACCGCCGTAATCGTGGCCACCGGCTCCAAGGCCCGGTGGCTGGGCCTGGAATCAGAGAGCAAACTGAGGGGAAAGGGTGTTTCGGCCTGTGCCACATGTGATGGATTCTTTTTCACTGACAAGGAAATCGCGGTGGTGGGGGGAGGAGACTCCGCCATCGAGGAGGCAACCTTTCTTACCAGGTTCGCCAGCAAGGTCACAGTTATTCACAGAAGGGACAAGCTGAGAGCATCCAAATCGATGCAGAAGAAAGCGTTCGATAACGAAAAGGTCGAATTCGCATGGGAGAGCGTGGTGGAGGATATTCTGGGAGTGGAAGAAGACAGGGTAACCGGGCTTCTTCTGAAGAATGTCAATACCGGAGAAACCAGAGAACTTCCCCTGGATGGTGTATTCATCGCCATAGGGCACACTCCCGCCACCGATATATTCCAGGGCAAGCTGGAGCTGGATGAAAAGGGTTATATAGTTGCCGATGAGAAGGGGCAGACCTCAGTTGAAGGGGTATTCGCGGCCGGCGACGTCAAAGACACCATCTACAGGCAGGCCATAACCGCTGCGGGGAGCGGGTGCATTGCCGCTCTGGAGGCATATAAGTGGATAACTGACGAAGAGATACCAACCTGGTGACAACCGGGGGAAATGAGGAACAATGGCAATGCATGATGGCAAAAACGCCCTGATCACCGGGGGAACCCGGGGAATAGGGCTGGCGGTGGCGGTTGAGCTGGCAGAGGAGGGTGCCGCCGTGGCTCTCAATTACAGGAGCGACAGCGCCCAGGCGGAGGAAGCTGTATCGATGATCGAGGCGAAGGGTGGAAGAGCGCTTTCCATGCAGGCGGATATAACCGAGCCGAAAGAGATCAAGAGGATGTTCACAGAGGTCAGAGAACAACTGGGCAGCCTTGATTATTTCATTTCCAATGCTGTTTCGGGTGTCCTTGGTCCCGCGGAGAGAATCGGCCGGTTCGGATGGAAGAGAACGATGGAGACCAATGCGAGGGCTTTCATGTTATGCGTTCAGCAGGGCCTGAAGGTATTCAATCCGGAAGGGGGATCGATAGTGGCTCTATCCTCTGTGGGCAGCAGACGGGTCCTGCCCGGATACGCCGGCGTGGGAGCGAGCAAGGCAGCCCTGGAAGCGCTGGTCCGTTACTTCGGCAGGGAGCTGGCTCCCAGGGGTATCAATGTCAATGCGGTCTCAGGAGGTCCGGTTGAGACCAGGTCCCTGGACTATTTCCCTGAAAAGGATGAGATTATCGATGACTGGGTGGGAAAAACACCAGCGGGAAGGCTCGGAAGACCGGAGGATATCGCCAGGGTAGTCTCTTTTCTCCTCTCTGATAAAGCGGCTTGGATCAGGGGACAGACCATAACAGCAGACGGCGGGATGACCCTTTAATCGGTCTGGAAATCTATCATCCTGTTGATAGCCCTGCGGCAGGCCGGGCAGAATTCCATGGTCTTGGAGAGCATGATGCAGTCCCGGCTGGAGCGGTACAGGCCCTTTGCGGAATAACCGGCCCCCTCGAACAACCCGGTCACTCCGGCATAGGTTGAATCATCAGGTGTCGGGACAGGAGTATCATCGCCTATCAGACCGGCCCATTTGATCTTATCTCTCTGGGTGAATGCGGTAATGTTCGGTTCCCACGGTTCCACTCCCCTGGGGTACATCTCATCATTATAGGTAACTTCCGAGGAGTAATACTCGTCGGCCAGCCCAGCGAAACAGTGACCGAACTCGTGAACGAAGACATAACCTGAGTACTCGTTATCGGTGGTGCAGCTGCAGTAGAAATTGAATATCCCCCCTCCCCCGTATTTGTCCTCGTTTGCTATCAGTATTATCCTGTCGTAGGGAACCCTGGCAGCGATATCATGTACTACCCTGTTGTTAGCCTCAATCATATACCTGTCCAGTTCCAGTGAATTGAAGGTAAGCTCAAGGAGGTTGTCCCTGTAGACCTTCTCCCGGGGGTCGTCCACACCGGCCTCTTCCGAGACAGATTCGACCAGGCGGACATTGAAATCATCTTTCCTGCTCCTGAAAGGCTCCACGCTGAAGAGCTCATTTACCAGCCTTTCGGCGTCCTCCCTGAGTTTATGTACCTGGTCGCTCCTGTAGCCATCCCCGATGATACATATATCCACCTTCTCCGAGGGGTCCCCGTTATCTATTAGGGCCCTCCTCCTGAAATACTGGTACTTCCTCTCATCCCTCACATGGTAATCAGATGGGTCCACCACGAAACTGGCAATATTCTCGAATATATTCTCCCTGTTCCTCCTGCTGATCTTTACCTGGACAGGTTTCGCTGGAATGGGAAACCGGATCGTTTCATGAAACACCGCCGGGGGAGATGTCCCGGCCATATCGGTGACCGCCCATTCTCCATACAGGTTGCAGAACCCGCGGGAGAAGATGAGATTATTGGTGTCCAGATCGAAAACGAAGAATATGTACTCCCCCAGGTTCATTGTATCTATCAGTGAATTCGGGTTGCCTCCCCAGTGCTTCTCCCTGATGATCCTGTCCACGCTGTAGAATTCTGTGTCTTTGGCCCCGCTGTGATAGAGATCTATCCTCAACGAACCGGAGGTGAAATAGTCATCGAATTCGACCCCGGCCGTAGCAGCGGGCAGAAGGAACAGGGTTATCAGGACAACTGCTGAAAATCGCTTTTTCAATTTAACCTCCCGGCGTCAATTTAACACTTTTTTAAAATTTGCCTATTTCTATTAACATATTGCTGCAGATCAAAATCCCTGTCATCCTTCCAGTTCCGGCATGCCGGCTACCTGGAGACCTCCACCCCCACTCTCTGGCAATCCCCCTTTATAAGGCAGCGGCTGCACAGTGGCGATACCGGCCGGCAGACCTTCTTGCCGAAGCTTACCAGCAGATCGTTTATCTCTATCCAGTGCTCACGGGGAAGGATTTCACGAAGTGCGTATTCGCTCTCTGCCGGGTTCTTTGACTCCACCACCCCCAGCCGATTGATGATCCGGTGAACATGGGTATCCACGCATATGGCATCCTTCCCGAATCCCTGGGTCATCACCAGATTGGCAGTCTTTCTGCCCACACCGGGGAGGGTAAGAAGCTCATCTATGCTGTCGGGGACCTCGGAGCCGAAATCCCGGACAAGTTTTTCCGAAAGCTCCCTTATCGCTTTTCCCTTGTTATTATAGAATCCGGCCGGGTAGATCGCCTCCGAAATCCTTTCGGCCGGAAGAGCAGCCATCTCATCCGGTGATCCTGCCATGTTGAACAGCCTCCGGCTTGCCTCTCCGGTAACTTCATCCTTGGTCCTGGCGCTTATCACCGTCGATACCAGCACCTTGAACGGGGACCTGGTCTCCCTGGCCACTCCGGTTACAGAGGGCATCTTTTCTCCCTTGGTCATCTTTCTCAGGTGCGGGACTATCCCGGTGAGAGTTTCCGTTCCCCTATCCCGGCCCAGCGGGAAACTGGCTCCATGTTCTGAATTTTCTTTCACGAATCGGTCTCCGGAAAACATTTATGGTTTCTTGCAGCGCCCTCTGCCGGGGCGGTAATATCTAAGAATAATATTTTATTAACCAATAGACCAATGAAAATACCGGATTTCCGCAAAGAAGCCAGCCAGCCACTGCTGAAAACCTGTGAATAAGGGCTTTCGGTCCAGAAAGAGAGTTCAGGTCATTGTTTCCTTGACAGCTTATTCTAAAAGTGCTAGGCTGGTTTTCGCATCCGGGATTTATCACCAGAAAAGAGTCCTCGAAAGTGAATAGGGGGTATGTTATGAAATTTGAATACCAGGACACTTTGGTAGGAGATATCGTAGGCCCAATCACCATGTGCGAGGTCGGCACCGACAGCATGATTATCTGCTGCAGTGGATACACCGTAAATACAGGTGGCGATACTACAGTTACCGTAACTAACCTGTAGACTGAAACAGACAGCAACGGATAGTATACTTATTAGTATAGAAACCAGAACCTTTCGAGGACTCTTCATCAGCTCAGCCCAGTTCCGCAATCTATTTACCTGCAATTGCTTTTATATTTATCACACTTGATTTTCTCAACAATCCCCGGTTTAGGACTTGACATAATAATTATTTGTTGATAGAATCATCGTTGCATCTAGGGATTTTACACGCAAAAAAGAGTCCCCGAAAACGAAAGGGGGTTAAAAATGAAATTTGAATACCAGGATACCATGGTAGGTGGAATCGTGGGACCGATCACCATGTGTCAAGTAGGTACTGACAGCATGCTTATATGCTGCAGCTGCTATACTGTTAATTCAGGAGATGGCAGCAACTGCAGTATGACCATGACAACCTACACCAACGTATAGGAAAATAAATTTGTGCTAGAGGAACACATCAGCAAATAAAAATATTTTTCGGGGACTCTTTCAGCCATTATCCGTTATTCTATTTTCATCCTTGATCAAACTCAACTCATTATTAGCAGCATATCTGGTCGAGTTAACCCGGACTACTGCGCCTGACCGGCGTAACTTGACCTGTAGCTGTTTTGCTGGTATTATGTGCGGTGAAAATAAGCATGGAATAAAATCTGGAAATATCCATAATAATAGATTGCAACCAATGACCATTCAAACAGGCTGATGTTAATCCGAGATAAACACAACCTGCCCGGGAGCAACAGATTAGAATGCTGAATAATATCTTCAGAATGAATCCGGTATTCGATATTACCCCCATAGAGGAACTGGAAGACAAATACAGAAGGAAATTCGCCCACATTGTAAGAAACGACAATATCCGGGGACTTCTCCATGCCCCCTCAGAAGCGAGGGTAACTGTAAAAGCACTGAATCAGGATATGATAGATTTCCTGGGAAGTTTCAGAGAGCCCGGTAGAATTTCTGATTTCTGTGCTGAATACTCCGCTGAAAACAGGGAGGAAGTAAAAAAACTGGTTATCAGGCTGGTGCTGGACAGCGTTCTTGAAATCCAGGTGGGTAATGAATTCATATCAGGAGTTGATGCCGTCAATACTCTCCTGCATGCAGGCCAGAAAAGCCTGGAGACAGAGATAGGTGAAGGCAGGAATCAGATACAGGCGCTCTCAACGGAGAGTCTGGAATATGTCCTCAAGCTTGAGTCTCTGGAGCCGATGGAGATATCCAGCTTTCTCTACAACTTCAACCGCCTGCCCTTCTGCCTGGAAAGCAGGAAGAGATTACATGATGAGAAAGCGGTGATGGAATTTCTCGGCCTGACGGATGACAATACCTGGGACGGCATGGGCAGCAGCATAAAGCCCAAACCTCAGGAGAGAGACAGCAGTGGAGAGATCAGGATGTATGATCAGGTCTGGAGATACTGGTACCTCAGCGGTGAGAAGACATCCACGGAAGACCTGAATTACAAAATCTATGTCAGCCCCACCCTGGATGACCTTCCGGAGGTATTCGCGGTTGTAAGAGAAGAGGTAATTGGCTCGGGGGCTTATTCGATGAAGATAGGGAGAAGGGCCTCCGAGCTCTTCAGGTCGGATAAGCTTATCATCTACTTCAACCGGTTCGAACCATCCATGGAATTCGCCCTTAAACTGGCGGAGGAACTGGGACAATTCAGCTCACAGGGGGTTCCCTTCAGTCATCAGGTCTCCGAGGAAACCTCCATTGTGAGCATGGGCGTGGACCCCCCCAGCAAATTCGGTGAAAAGAACAGTTGGCGCCGTTATATCACGGATAACCTGGCCCTGGCCATACAGAGCGCCAGGAGATCGGAGAGCGGTGATATCCATAAGTATATACATACACATATGCGGATGGTAGGAATCGATTCAACCAGATGGCGGCCGGTAAGGGATGACTGGAAGATAGAATTTGAACTGGAAGGTAAAGCGGACTGAGGCAGCTGCAATGCAAACTGAAAGCGGTAAGGATAAAGAGAGTATCTGGAAGCTCCCCGAAGATATTGTTATAAACCCGGTAGAGGAGCTTCCGGATGGATTCCTGGAGAAGTTTGCCGAAGAAGGCGATGTGCCGGTGGGCAGTTACGGGATTCAGCGCAAAGGGGTCAGGGCCCACCCCAAGATCGTCAATCAGGATGTAGTGGATGTTCTCCGCAGATTCGGGAGCGAGGGAGCTACCTACCGTGAAGTCCTGGAGCATTTCGTCAGGGAGAGAGAACTGGACCGGGAGAAGCTGCACCCCGGCATGAAGAAGATGGTAAAAACCTTCATAAAGAGCAACTACCTGGTTCCGGTTCAGAATGACAAGGAATCCTCCGGCGATTCGGTTACGCCCAGTATTCCTGATGGAGAGAAATGGCTTTCCTACCGGGTAATGGAGAATGTCCGGTGCATCATTGATTCAGAGATATACAGAGTCGAGAATGAGGAGACCGGAGAGCCCGGGGCCCTGAAGATCTCCCGCGCAAACCTGGCCAGCGAGGAAAGCAACAGGAAGATAATCAATCGGCTGCACAACGAATTTTCCATCATGTCCCTGTTGGATCACCCCAACATACTGAAGGTGATCGAACATGGGACTCACAGGGACCGGAAATTCGGCATTCTGGAGTGGGCGGACGGGCCCAATGTACGCTCCTACGCCTACCGCTCTGATAAGCCTCCTACCGAAAGAAAACTGATCAACCTGGCGGGGCAATGCTTGAGAGCGCTCAGTGCGGTGCACCGGGCCGGATTCATTCACGGTGATGTCCATACCGGCAATTTCCTGATCAGGAACGGTTCGGTCAGACTTATAGATTTCGGATTGTCCCGGCCGGTGGAACTGCCTCCAGGTATGGAAAAAGATATAGTGGAGGGAGGGGTTCTTCACTATATGCCCCCCGAGTATGTTCACCACACCATGGAGAAGCGGAAAGGGTTGTGGGGATCGGTTGCGGGGGAGATATATTCATGCGGCATAATAATGTTCGCCCTGTTTACCCGGCACTACCCCTACCGGTGGTCCTTCTACCGGAAGGACTACCTGAAGAAGATAATCAAGGATCCCCCTCTGAGCTTCGAAGAGACCGGGGCGGCTTCCAGGCCTCAGCTGGAGAAGGTTATTCGAAAGGCTATCAGCAAGAATCCCGCCGACCGTTTCTCCAGTGTGGAAGAGATGATTTCGGCGCTTGAGAGTGTTCCTTCAACCGATATGGTGATAGCTCACAGGAACCGTAAGCAGGAAAGGAAGAATGACTGAATCACCCTGGATACTGAAGGCGAAGAAAGGGCTGGAGAAACTGGCCGATATCGATATAGACAACTTCAAAATGATTCACCGCCCGCCCTACCGGTCCATGAATTCCGGGGCGACCGGTATTCCCTACGCGTTCTGGAAAGCCGCCTGTGTACTGAGCGAACCGAGATGGCTTCACCTGGGAAGGTTCTGGATAGAAAAGGTTCTCTCCATGCCTGAAGACAGTCCGGAGTATGAGCTACCGGAGGAAAAGGGGGTGACAGCCAGGCTGGACGTGGATAATTCTCTCTATCACGGTAACAGGGGAATCTACTTTGTTCAGAATCTGATCGCCTGTGCCCAGAACGACAACCAGAATATCAACAGGTCGCTGAATAACCTTTCCAAACCGGAGACCAGGGCACACCGCATGGAAGATGTACTGCAGGGCCGTCCCGGGCGGCTGATAGCTGATGCCATTCTTTACCGGGAGAATGGCAACCAGTTCCTGCTCCGGCATGGCAATGAGCTGGCTGATTCACTGCTTGACAGCGCCTTCAAATATGACCGGGAAGTTCCATGGGGCAACAATCACCTCCTGGGAATGGCCCATGGAAGGGGCGGAATATACTATTCTCTGATTCTATGGGCTTCGCAGACAGGGTACCTGCTGCCCGGCTGGTTTGAAGAAGAGACTCTTAAATTCGCCAGGTCGGGGATAGAACAGGAAAAGGGAATCAGCTTTCCAATAGATGAGAGGCGCCCCGACAATTACATGGACAGCTGGTGCAATGGAGCTCCGGGTTTGATTCACCTGTGGGCCAGCGCGTATGAGTTGTTCGGCCAGAAGGAATTTCTGGATACTGCGAGAAAATCCGGAGAATACTGCGTTATGAAGCAAAAATACACCCTGGGCCATCTCTGCTGCGGCTCGGCCGGCGCCAGTTACGGCCTTCTGGCCCTATATCGAATCGATCCAGACCCATTCTGGCTGAAACAGGCCGAAAGATTCGCTCTGATGGCTGAGAAATCAAGGTTTATAAGCATATATCCCTTCGGACTCTACACCGGCCTTTCCGGATATGTCTGCCTTCTTCTCGATATTAACAGGCCGGACAAAGCGTTACAGCCCGCTTTTCAGTAATAATATCCTTGAGATTAGCGGGAAATATCAATCCAGAACGTTCTGCAGCAATGCCCGGGCAATCCTTATATCCGGCTCGGTAATTATCTCCACCCTCCCCCTCATTCCGTACCTCAATCTCACCCTCTCCCCTTCATCCTCAACCCAGGGGTCCGGAATACTGACCTTCACCTCAAAGGTGACCCGGTCCTCTGCAATAGTTGGGATCGGAGCAATACCGGTCACTTGCCCTTCGAATATCCTGTACTGGCGGTAAGGGTAGCTGTTCATGAAAATTCTGGCGCCCTGTCCAACCCGGGTCTTCGCCATATCCATTTCATTCAGGTTGCAGACAAATGATAGCTTTTCCAGGTCGCCGATGCTCAGCAGAGGTTCCCCCGCCACCGCCTTCCTGCCGGAGAGCTTTCCGGGGTCACGGGTTATTATGGTGCCTCCGGCCGGAGCGGTAACCACGCTTTTGTCCAGGTTTCTACTGGCCAGCCGGTATGCCCTCCTGGCCAGATCGATATTAATCTCTCCCTGCCTGATACGCCGCTGGTACTGTTTCTTCAGGATATCTATTCTTGACTCAATGACCTTGAGGTACGACTTTCTGGATTGATAGTTCAACTCGGACTGTTCAAAATCCTGCTGGTCTATGAATCCCTTCTCATACAGATCCCTGGAGCGGAGATAATTCTTCCGGGCATATTCCAGGCTCTCTTCGGCCTCATTGAGATCGGCCAGCACCATTCCTATTTCGTATGACCTGCTGGAGGTAATATTCTGGTATTCCTCCCTGGCTCTTTTCAGAGAAGCTTTCGCCTCGGCCAGCGAATGCCCGGCCTGTTCCAGCCTGTACTTCAGCTCTTCGGAGTGAATGGTCAACAGGGTATCTCCCTCCCGGATACGCTCTCCCTCATTCACAAATACTGTATCTATTATTCCGGACAACTCCGGCGTGACATCAGCAATTTCCGCCGGGAGTAACATGCCCGTAGCTTCTACCTTTCTGTCTATCCTTCCGAATATAAGTACCAGGATACCTACCAGAACGATAAGCAGCGCCACGATCAAACCGTAAAAAAGTACTTTAGTAGCTGTTCTCATAATTATAACTATTGAGCCGAATGGTTATAAACAGACTGCGGGGATCGCTCATATCTCATGCCGGTTCGGGAGCCCTGAACTGCAAATGACCCCCTATCGACGGTCAATCTCAAAGATCCTGGGACCGGCTCATTCTGTCCCAGAGCGATTTATACACTCCCCCCTTTTCCAGCAGATTATGGTGCCTGCCATGCTCGACCAGGCTCCCATCCTT
This sequence comes from bacterium, assembly GCA_014730075.1. GTDB lineage: Bacteria > Krumholzibacteriota > Krumholzibacteriia > Krumholzibacteriales > WJIX01 > WJIX01. The sequence continues at coordinate 15,125 of WJIX01000031.1, forward strand.
AAGCACCAGTATGTTATCGGCATCGGTAATCGATGACAGCCGGTGAGCTACAATGATAGTGGTTTTATCCCTGTACAGTGGTTTCAGGGCGGCCTGTATCAATGATTCCGCCTTGGTATCCAGAGAAGACATCGCCTCGTCGAATACAATTATCGCAGGATTCTTCAGTATGGTCCTTGCTATGGAAAGTCTCTGACACTGCCCCCCTGACAGGCGGATACCGCGTTCCCCGATTACCGTCTCGAATTTTCCGGGCAGGCTTTCGATGAAGTCAAGAA
>WJIX01000032.1 GCA_014730075.1 bacterium
CCCCGTAGAACTCCCCGCCGCTGCCCCTGGCTTCCTCCACTCCGTCAGAGGTGAATACAACCACATCCCCGGGATTGAGATTTATCTCCCTGTTCTTGAACGGTTCTTCCACTTCCGGTTCTTCGAAAATGCCCAGGGGGAATCCGGTAATCTCCAGGCCCACTACCTCTTCTTTCCCTGCGGAGTAGAGGTAAATCTCCGGATTGGCCGCGCTGGCTATATTGAGAGATCGATTCCGGATATCCAATACAGCTATCCCGGCGGTTATGAACATTTCATCAGGTATTCTTCCCAGCAGCGAGCGGTCCAGCTTTTTCAGCAGCTCGACCGGCTGGTCAGCCTCCTTTGATTCATAAAGAAGCATCTCGTTAAATCTCATCGCTATGGTAGCAGCCTGCATCCCCTTACCGGAAACATCGGAGATCACTATAGCCAGTTTTCTGCTGTCCAGCTGCAGGTAGCTGTAGTAGTCGCCTCCCACCTCCCTGGACGGCTTGCAGACACCTGAGAGCTCAACTCCTTCCAGCCGCGGAGGCCGCTCCGGCAAAAGGGCCATCTGCATGTCATGAGCTATCTGAAGCTCTCTCTTCATGGTATCTATCTCGAGCTGTTTTCTCCTCTGTAGCTCCTCGAAGAGCCTGGACCTCTCCACCGCTATGCTGATGAAATCGGCCATGGTATTCAGTATCCTGAGCTCCTCTTCGCTGAGTTTGTGCCAGGACTGGGTCGCAATATTCAGGATTCCCAGTTTTTTGCCCTTGCGTGTAAAAAGGGGTATGCTGGAGTGATATTTCAGCCCATCCTTTCCCTCTTTTATCTGCCCCAGCCGGCTGCAGGAAAGTATATCGACATTTACCGCCGATGGAAGTTCATCCCTGGAGAACCTCTTGAGGCAGTGGCACCAACCCTTCATCACCTCCGGGTTCTCCTTGAGGCCGGGAGGGAGATTTCTGACCGCGGCGAGTTCAGGTTCTCCTGATTCTTCGTCCAGTAGGTAGATCCATCCTGTACGAAGGTCCAGCAGATCCAGCGTTTCGGAAAGTGCTTTCTCCAGGGTTTCCTGAAGGTTTATGGTGGCGTTCAGTTCGCGGGCGATCGAGTTGAGGATCGCCAGCTCTCGATTACGCCTTTCCAGAAGGGGGGAGTCGTCCATATCAGGCGATTTCTTTCTTCAACTTTGCCAGGTACACCATATGCTGCCGTTCTTCATCGATCAGCTGTTTGATTATATCGCCGAAACTCTCATCCAGAAATCTGGACAGGCCTGAGAAGAATAGGATAGCGTCCTTTTCGAAGGCTATGCCCCTGTCCAGCGCCTGGGCGGGTGTTGTGATCGATTTTGCGAAGTCCTCAGGATTAATATCATCATATAGGTCGCTGTTCACCAGGGCGTCCATGTAACCTTCCATCTCCCCGGGATAATCCTCCGCGTAACCGCCGCCGGCGATCTTGCTTCTGATCTCATTGAATTTTCGGATATGTTCCGCTTCCCAGTCCCTGAGTTTAATGAAAAGCTCTGCCAGAGGATCGTTATCCTCAAACTGCTCAGCGGCCAGGGCGTAGAAATCTCTTCTTTTCTTCTCTTTCTCTATTCCTATTTCGACAATCTCTGCCGGTTTCAATACGCTCATGTTCGACCTCTCCCTGTACTCAAAAAAACAGCGCCTCGATCATTGCCTACCTGTTATCGCTTTCTGTGATTATATACAAGAGCTCCGATGAAATCCAATAAAAACTGTCGATTGCGAAAGGTGGATAATCCTGCAGAGAAGGGGATCGGCCGGAGTTATTTATAAAATTATTTCTTGAAAAAGGTTTTCGGCCGTTCAATAATCCTCCCGGAAACCAGTGCCGGAGACTGAATAGAAAGGATATTTGCAATGAGAAGATCTTTGGTTGTAGTAGCGGTATTATTCTTCTTTTTTACTGCCGGAGCCGGAGAAGAGAACAACGATTTCTACGATAATACCGAAACCATAACACTGGATGGACCGGAGATAACTGTGGACGGGGAGGTATCCAACCCGGGTACGGTTGATCTGAATAAATATCGCAAGCGCTCGGTAATAGTCCGGGAGACTTTTCTGGACAGTAATAATGTACCCTCATTTACCGGGGCGTACAGGTATGACGGCTTTTCTCTTTTTGATATTCTCAAGGGGAGGTATGTCGATAAGGCAAACCGGGCCGAGTTCGAGCCGGTGATAGATCTCCTGGTCCTGGTAGAAAACGAAAAGGGCGAGAAAGCTGTTTTGAGCTGGGGAGAGATATTCTACCCGGACAATCTTCACCGGATAATAATCGCGACCGATGTAGCACCCATAATTCCAACCAAGAGCAGGGATCAGTGGCCCATGCCAGAGAGCCGGAAGCTGGTTTGCGGCGTGGATATGATCTCGGAGAGAAATATCTCCAATCCATCCAGGATAACAGTGATGACACAGCCTCTCAGCTTCAGGATAAACAGGGAAATTGACCCGCTCTACTCGGAGAAGGTGACTGTATACCGCAAGAGTTCGAAAACGGAAGATATCGAAACACTGGATGGTTATGAGGGATTTCGTGAATATCCCGCAGTTTTCTACGGAAGGGGTAGAGGATTTCACGGAATAAGGCATTTTGGCGGAAAGCTTATGAAATCGGTACTTGGCGATTACCGGGATATCAACAGGGAGAATCTCAGAACAGGATATCTATGCGTATCGGCTGCCGATGGCTATAGAATTACCATATCTTTCAGCGAGCTTTTCAACAGGAATGATAATGCCGATTTCCTTCTGATTGAAAGGAAGATGGAGACCGGAGAGGGAAGGTTCATGATCTACCCCGCGTCCGATTTCTTCTCTGACAGGGCGGTCAAGGCTGTAACCGGAATTTATTTTTTGAAAATCTGATTCCATTCCTGTGTAATTGATCAATATTGCTGTATAATTGCCGGTGGTAAAGCTGGCAACTGACCTTATCGGAAAGCTGTAAAAGTTGAAGGTAGACAGCAGGCGTATTTATCCTTTAAACCGGGTTCCTGTCCGAAAAGGCCCCGTACTTTACTGGATGAGCAGGGACCAGCGTGTGGAGGACAACTGGGCGCTTCTTCACGCGGCGGAGATATCGGGGGATAAATCTCTGGCGGTTCTCTTTAACCTGGTCCCCGAGTTTGAAGGGGCGGCCCTGAGGCAGTATTGGTTCATGCTGGAGGGGTTGAAAGAAGTTTACCGGGAGCTGAGAAGCAGGAATATCCCATTTCATATTACCGTCGGCGATCCGGCCGGGAATATCAGCGAATATATCCGGAAGAACAGATGCGGAGCTCTGGTTACAGATTTCGATCCGCTGAAGATAAAGCGCAGATGGAAAAAGGAGGTTGCCGGGAGTATTGATACTGCCTTCATCGAAGTGGATGCACATAATATAGTTCCATCCCGGAAGGTGTCCGGCAAACAGGAATATGCCGCCTATACCATCCGCCCTAAGATAGAAAAGGTGCTGGATAGTTTCCTGACTGATTTCCCTGAGCCAGGAAAGAAGCAGCAGATCGATCTTCCCCCGGTTGACTGGGATAAGCTATATGACAATCTGAAGGTAGACCGGTCTGTCGGTCCGGTTGAATGGCTGAAGCCCGGGGCGGCGGCTGCGAAGAAGTCGATTGGAAGATTCATAGAAGAGAGGATCGAGAGATATCCAGGGGAGAGTAATGACCCCAATAAGAAGGCCGTATCAGATATATCCCCTTATCTGCACTTCGGGCAGATATCGGCCCAGAGGATAGCTTTGATGGTCAGGGAAGCGGATATATCACCGGATGCAAGGGAGGCATACCTGGAAGAGCTGATTATCCGGAGAGAACTTTCCGATAATTACTGCCTGTATAATGATAATTATGATTCCACCGCAGGGTTCCCGGATTGGGCCATTAAGACTCTCGGCGAACATAAGAAAGATAAACGGGAGTTCAACTACTCAGGGGAGGAGTTTGAGAACGCCAGGACCCATGATCCGCTCTGGAACGCCGCCCAGAGGGAGATGGTTACAAGAGGCAAGATGCACGGATATATGAGGATGTACTGGGCCAAGAAGATACTGGAATGGACTTCCGGGCCTGAGGAGGCATTCGAAATAGCCCTTCATCTGAACGACAGGTATGAGCTGGATGGAAGAGATCCCAATGGTTACGCGGGTATTGCCTGGGCTGTGGGCGGTGTGCATGACCGCGCCTGGAAGGAGAGGGAAATATTCGGAAAGATCAGGTATATGAACTATAATGGGTGCAGAAGAAAATTCAATGTAGATGAATATATTGACAGGTACCAGGATTGATCGGTTTCATGGAAAAGGGGAATAATTATGTCTGTCAGACATCCTGTTCCGGTAGTAGTGGTAAGCCAGTGCCTTGGTTTTAAGAACTGCCGTTATAACGGTCAGACCATCAATGACCGTTTCGTGGAGAAGCTTGGTGATTATGTTGAATATATCACTGTCTGTCCCGAGGAGGCGATAGGGCTGGGTACCCCCAGGGATCCGGTGAGGATAGGGCAGTCGGAAGATGGTATCAGGATGGTACAGCCTGCCAGTGGAAAGGACTATACCGATGAAATGGCAGGGTTCACTTCCGATTTCCTGGGTAAGCTGGAGGTTGCCG
>WJIX01000033.1 GCA_014730075.1 bacterium
CTTTATCAGGGCCGATTTGGGCTCAAGCAGTATTCTTTCAAAATCGTCAGCGGTCAGGGCATTGAATTCAACCCTAATTGGAAACCTCCCCTGCAGTTCAGGTATAAGGTCCGATGGTTTGGACATATGAAAAGCACCAGCGGAGATAAAAAGTATATGGTCGGTCTTTACCGGGCCATGCTTGGTATTCACGGTGCAGCCTTCAACCACCGGAAGGATATCTCTCTGCACTCCCTCCCTGGAAACATCCGGCCCCTGGGTGCCCCCCGATTTGGCTATCTTATCAATCTCGTCGATAAATACGATCCCGCTCTCCTCCGCGGAATGTATCGCCCTGGATACCACCTTGTCCATATCGACCAGTTTTTCCTTCTCCTCCGCCAGCAGTATCTCCCTTGCTTCGCCCACACTTACCCTCTTCCCCTTCTTCCTGCCAGGGAACATCTTCTCCAGGCCGTCCGGCATCTTGAAACCCATCTCCTCGAAACCCGAACCAGAGAATATCTCTACTACAGGGCTGGAACGGTCCACCGTCTCAATGGACACTTTTCTCTCATCCAGGTCTCCAGCCGTAAGTTTATTCTTGAGCTTCTCCCTGGTCCTTTGCCTCTTCTCTTCCATCTCTTCGTCATGCTGATTCCTGATCGGAGGCAGAAGTATATCCAGCAGCCTTTCTCTCATATTCTCCACGGCCTGTTCTTCTATCTCTTCGAATACCTTTTCCTTCTCCCTGTTGATCGCTATGGATACCAGGTCTCTTATCATCACTTCCACATCCCTTCCCACGTAACCCACCTCCGTGAATTTTGTCGCTTCAACCTTTATGAAAGGGGCTTCGGCAAGATTCGCCAGCCTCCTGGCCACTTCTGACTTTCCCACTCCGGTAGGGCCGATCATCAGAATATTGTTCGGCATGATCTCTTCCCGGATCTCCCCTTTTACCTTCTTTCTTCGCCAGCGGTTTCGAAGGGCGATGGCAACCGACTTCTTTGCCTCGTCCTGCCCGATAATGTACTTGTTCAGCTCTTCTACTATCTTAGACGGTATTAGATTATCCATTACATAAACACCTCATACGGATACAATCGATATATTGTCATTAGTGTAAATACAAATATTTGCCGCTATATCAAGAGATTTATTGATAATATCTTCCGGTTCCAGGCTGGTATTCTCCAGAAGAGCCCTTGCGGCGGCCAGTGCGTATGCACCTCCCGAACCTATGGACAGAATCCCGTCATCCGGTTCTATTACATCTCCCTTGCCCGATATCATCAGTGAATGGTTATCGTCCATTACAGCCAGGAGCGCCTCCAGGTGCCGCAGGACCTTGTCGCTCCTCCACTCCTTGGCCACTTCTATCGCAGCTTTTACCAGGTTTCCCGAGCACTCCTCCAGTTTCCCCTCAAACTTGGTAAACAGGGTCATTGCATCAGCGGTGCTCCCCGCGAACCCAGCGAGCACCGAGCTCTCACTTATCTTTCTTACCTTGCATGCGCCCTGTTTGGCGATGGTCTCGCCCATGGTCACCTGGCCGTCACCTCCCATCGAATAACTGCTTCCCCTTCTGACTCCCAGTATGGTTGTTCCTTTAAACATCTGATCCCTTTCTTCTCTGCAGGTTCTCTATATTCTAATCTGATAATTCATCACTGTCATCCGCCCTGGGATGGGCACGGTTGTAAACCTCTTTCAGCTTATCAGTGGTGACATGCGTGTAAATCTGTGTGGTGGATAGATTAACGTGGCCTAACAACTCCTGGACAGCTCTCAGGTCCGCTCCCCCGTCCAAAAGGTGAGTTGCGAAAGAATGCCTCAGGACATGAGGACTAAGCCGTGAAAGGCTGGCCACCTGGACCAGGTATTTTTTCACTATCCTCTGTATGGTTCTCCTGCTTATTCTTCTGCCTTTCCTCCCCAGAAAGAGTGGAGTATCCAGTCTCTTCCTGAAGAAGGACAGGTATCTGTTCCTCTCGCTGAAAACTATTTCCGGCACTGAGTGAGCATTCTTCATATAATTCATTAACGCTTCAGCCGACTTCCCGGTAAGTGGCAGAATCCTCTCTTTATCTCTCTTTCCCAGCACCTTTACCGTGCCGGACGAGAAATTGCAATTCCCCACATTGCAGCCATTTATCTCCGAAAGCCTCATTCCTGTACCGTAGAGGAGTTCCAGCACAGCTCTATCCCTTACACCCTTCCTTGAACTCCGGTCAGGAAGCTTCATCATCCGCTCTATCGCCTTCTCGCTTGCAAACACAGGCAGGTCCCTGCCTGTTCTGGGGGCCTGAATACCGATGGTTGGATTCCTTTCTGTAAGACCCTTTTTCTTGCAGAAGAAGAAAAAGCTTCTTACCGCGGCAAGCTTTCTGGAGACCGTCCTCCTGGAATAATCTTTTCTTACCATATCCACCAGGAAAGATTTGACTGCTATATAGTCAGCATCAGCCAGTTCAGGTTCTCCACCTGTCTGTTCCCTCAGGAACTCCAGAAACTGCTCCGCATCTCCCTGGTACGCGCGGAGTGTCTGGTCTGAGACCTTACTCTCGATCCCCAGATAAATGACATATTCCTTCAAAGCCTGATATAGCAGCATAAGAGAAATATACCACAGAATCGTAAGCTGATACAAGGGTTCCGGATTAGAAGATGATACCGAATTGAGAGTGAAGCGCGTTCAGACCGCTCAGATATTTTCTTCATGCTTGCAGGATGGACAGCGCAGGAAATCGCCTTTTTTCTTGGTGCTCTTTTCCACCATGATGCCGTAATTACATTTGGGGCATTTACGGTCCACCGGTTTGCTCCAGGAGGCAAACTTGCAGTCAGGATAGCGGCTGCACCCGTAGAAGATCTTGCCCTTTCTGGTCTGTTTCTCAATAATATCTCCTGCGCAATCGTTCTCGGGGCATTTAATGCCGATCTTGATCGGCTCAGTATATTTGCAGTCAGGGTAATTTGAGCATGCTATGAACCTTCCGAAACGTCCTCGCTTGTATCTCAGCTGTCCCCCGCACTCCGGACATTTCCTTTCAAGTTCTTCTTCTGCCAACGATTTGGTGAATTTGCAGTCCGGAAAACCGGGGCAGGCAAGAAACTGCCCGTTCCTGCTCCATTTTACCACCAGGTTGCGCCCGCAGTTTTCACAGACCTGGTCTGTTTCCTTCTGGATCTCTTTCCGGGCATCCTCGCTTACCTCTTCAAAATTATCCAGGTCGGACTTCAGCGGTTTGTAGTACTGCTTAACCACCTCATGCCATTCAAGCCTGTCCTCTTCAATCATATCCAGCTTCTTTTCCATCCCCGCCGTGAAATCTATTTCAAATATATCGGTAAAATGGCGCGAGAGTGCTTTCCAGACCTCCTGCCCAAGAGTTGTTGGCATTAGGGTCTTGCCTTCCCGTGAGGCGTATTTTCTGTTCCTGATCACAGAAAGGATCGACGCATAGGTACTGGGCCTTCCGATACCATTCTCCTCAAGTGTCTTAATAAGTGCTGATTCCGAATAGCGGGGGGGCGGTTCGGTGAAGTGCTGAATGTTTTCCAGCTTCTTTACTCTGGTCTTCTCACCCTTCTTCAATTCAGGCAGGACCGTGTCCTCGGATGGCCGGTAATCCGGCATGATATCCAGGAAACCGCTATCGATCAGTTTTCTTCCACTTGCACTGAGGGTGTAGACACCCCCCTGTATCAATACTCTGGTATTTTCATAGATTGCCGGTTTTGCCAGGGAAGCGAGAAAGCGCTGCCATATCAGAGTGTAAAGCGACATCTGGTCTCTGCTCAGGAAAGCTGATATTGCCTGGGGAGTCCTGAAGCTGTCAGTCGGACGTACCGCTTCATGGGCGTCCTGTACCGACTTGCCGGACTTCTTCTTCTTTCTTCCCCCACCAGCTTTATCGGGACCGAACTTCTCTCTTATACAGGAAATTCCATTTCTGAAGGCTTCATCGCTTATTCTGGTCGAATCGGTCCTCATATAGCTGATCAGACCAACTGAGCCCTCGCTCCCAAGCTCCACTCCTTCGTAAAGCTGCTGTGCAATAACCATGGTCTTGCGGGCGGAAAATCCCAGGCGGGATGAAGCGTCTCTCTGGAGAGTGCTGGTAATATAGGGAGGGTAAGGGAATCTCTTTCTCTCCTTCTTCTCCACCGCGCTTACACTCAGCTCCAAGCCTGTTATCTCCTTAAGTATCTTTTCAGATTCTCCCTGGTCTCTGATTTCAGGCTTCTCTCCGTTGATCCTGGACAGTTTGACCTGGAACGGGGTTCCTCCCGAAGAGGCAAGCTCTCCCTCTATAGTCCAGTATTCCTCCGGCTTGAAGTTTGATATTTGATCTTCACGTTCGCATATCAGACGAAGCCCTACACTCTGAACCCTTCCCGCGCTCAATCCCCTGTAAAAGAGCTTCCATATCACCGGGCTGATCAGATAGCCCACCAGCCGGTCCAGGACTCTCCTGGCCTTCTGAGCATTTACCTTATTAATATCTATATCCCTGGGCTGCCCGAATGCCTCCGATATCGCCCTCTCTGTTATTTCATTGAACACAACCCGACGGATCTTATCTTCTGAGTCATCGAGGATTACGCTGAGGTGCCAGGCAATCGCTTCACCCTCGCGATCCATATCGGTTGCCAGGAATATCTCTGAGCTCGACCTGGCCGAACTCTTTATCGTTTTTATCACCTTACTCTTATCCCTGTAATTGACATACCTGGGCTCAAACCCGTTTTCTATATCCACACCAAGTTTATTCTTTGGAAGGTCGCGTATATGACCCACGGAAGCAATTACCTTGTAACCCTTGCCAAGGTATTTACCTATGGTACGGGCCTTGGCGGGGGACTCGACTATTACCAGGGATTCGCTCAATTTACCAACCTCAGTTTATGATATTAATGTTCTTCTTTTCAATGCCTGCCAGAATCCTGCTGGCCGGATAGGAAGAGATTATCCTGTTTATGTCATCCACGCCGGCAAGGTCGTTCGATTCCACCAGAATGCTCTCCAGGATAAAGCCCAGAAGGGTTTCTGATATATGGCGGTTATTTATAAGCTCGAAGAGATACCCCTGGGCTTCCACGTTTAGATTCAGCTTCTCCGCTTCGCTCAGTATTCTGTTATAGGCGGGCTCCAAAAATGAATCTTCGGTATGGAAAAACCTGAGTGCCTCCTCTATTACCTCGGGGGTAAACCCCATCTCCATGAGTTCGCTCACTGAGAACTCATCGTTGTATCCTGAGGAAGTCTCCTCCCTCAGATAATCTATCAGTTCCTTCACTTTCTTGTTCATTCGAATTTGCCTTCCAGTTTTCACTGAGCAGTTATCAGAAAATAAGAACTAAAAATTCCTACCGCAACATTTCTTATATTTTTTTCCGCTCCCGCAGGGGCATGGATCATTTCTGCCCACCTTCGGTTCATCCTTCACCACGGTCTTCTTCTTTCCCTTTCCGGCCATATCGGCTGTTCTCTCTCTCTGCTTCATCCCATCTGGAATACTTCCCGCGGAAGGGGCGGACTGGTAGGCGGTAGCGACTTCATGAATACGCTCTCCCTGCTGCATCCCTTCATCCTTCTCAGTAACCTGTGAATGAAAGAGCCCCCTCAAAACGGAACGGTTTATTTCGTCTATCATTTCAGCGAAGAGCGTGAATGCTTCCTGTTTATATTCTATAACCGGGTCTTTCTGTGCGTAAGACCTCAGGTGAATCCCTTCCTTGAGGTTATCCAGCTTGTACAGATGGTCCATCCATTTGCTGTCGATACTCTGCAGCATTATCATCTTTTCAAGACTGGTCATAATATCCGGAGGAATGGTGCTTTTTCTGATCCTGTAAGCTTCCTTTCCCCTTTCATAGAATCCTTCCCTTATCTCATCCGGATCGATTTCGGTGTCATCATCCAGTTCAATATCCAGGTCGAAGGGGACTATGAATGTTTCGCCCAGCTCCTGGAGCAGGGGTTCTATCTGCCACTCATCACGGTAAATCTCCTCTGGCATATATTTTTCCATTACCGAATCGACATAATCTTCGATCAGGTCATCAACCAGTTTATCAAGGTTTTCGCTTCTAAGTATCTCATTCCGCCTCTCGTAAATAACCTCGCGCTGTTTATTCATAACATCATCATATTCAAGAAGTCTTTTCCTGATCCCGAAGTTGTACATTTCTACCCTCTTCTGGGACTTTGAGATCGCCTTTGTTATGAATGGGTGCTTGATAACTTCGTCCTCTTCCAGGCCCAGCCGGTCCATTATTCCGGTTACCCTCTCAGAGCCAAACAGTCTCATCAGATCATCTTCAAGGGATATGAAGAACTTGGAGGCGCCCGGGTCGCCCTGCCTTCCAGCTCTTCCCCTCAGCTGCCTGTCTATCCTCCTGCTCTCATGCCTTTCAGTACCGATGATATGCAGCCCGCAGGGGACATCCTCCTCGCACCTCTCCTTCAACCCGTCCTCAAACTGTTCGCAGTCACCGGTCTCTTCACACCTTATTGCACAGGTATCACACTTGACGACGACGTCATCCAGTTTTATATCTGTTCCCCTGCCGGCCATATTGGTTGCTATTGTTACGGCGCCTTTCTTTCCGGCATAAGCTACGATCTCTGCCTCCCTGCGGTGCTGCTTGGCGTTCAGTACGTTGTGGGGAATCCCTTCCCTCTGGAGTATTCTGCTCAGTGTTTCTGAGAATTCAACTGAAATAGTCCCCACCAGCACCGGCAGGCCCATCTCGTGCAATCTCTTTATTTCTCTGATAATCGCCTTTATCTTTCCCTTTCTTGTGCGGTATATCTCGTCATCGTAATCAACTCTCCTGACCGGTCTGTTGGTAGGGATAACATGCACCGGCAGTTCGTAGATCTTGTTGAACTCCTCCTCTTCTGTTTCCGCGGTTCCTGTCATACCGGACAGCTTATCGTACATCCTGAAGTAATTCTGTAGCGTAATGGTGGCGAAAGTCTGGGTTTCCTTCTCTACTTTTACTCTTTCCTTCGCTTCGAGGGCCTGGTGAAGCCCGTCGCTGAATCTTCTGCCCGGCATAAGCCTGCCGGTGAATTCATCCACAATAAGGACCTTGTTTTCCTGGACCACGTAATCTACATCCTTCTCAAAGAGCGAGTAGGCCTTCAGGAGCTGGTTGAAATTATGGATCTTCTCGTTCTTTTCCGCGTAATTCCTGTATTCCCGGTCTTTTTTCTTTATCTTTTCCCTCTCCGAAAGCGAATCATCCTGATCGATTCCGTGAAGTATTATACTCAGATCGGGAAGGACAAATAGTTCTCTGTCCTCAGCGCTGAGATTGCTTCTCCCCTTTTCGGTGAGGTCTACCGTGTTTGATTTCTCATCCACCACGAAATAGAGCTCCTCGTCGAACAGGTGAAGTTTCTTCTCTCTCATCAGATCGGCTTCAAGTGTAAGCATCAGTTTTTCGTACCCGGTTACCTTCTTGAGTTTGGTAAAACTCTTATTCCTGGGATCTCCCCTTCTTGCCAGAAGCAGGGCTTCTGCTACTTTATACTCGGCATCCTGATCCATCTCATCTATATCGATCTCCCTTATTTCACCTATTCTGCTGTTTATCATCCTCTTCTGCTTCAGTACCAGTTTTTCCACCCTGTTTCTCAGTATTTCGAAATCCTGCCTGGCGGAAGATCCAGGGACCGGGCCCGATATTATAAGAGGGGTTCGGGCCTCATCTATCAATACCGAGTCCACCTCATCCACTATCGCGAAATGAAAACCTCTCTGGACCTGCTTCTCCAGCTCCAGTTTCATGTTGTCCCTGAGATAGTCGAAACCGAACTCGTTGTTTGTACCGTATGTTATGTCGCAATCGTACTGCTGCTTTCTCTGCATTGAATCCATATCGTTCTGAAGATAACCGACCGTAAGCCCGAGGAATTCATAAATGCCACCCATCCATTCCGCGTCCCTTCTGGCCAGGTAATCGTTTACGGTTACCAGGTGGGCACCTTTACCTGCCAGAGAGTTCAGGTACAGAGGCATGGTGGCAACCAGGGTCTTTCCCTCACCGGTTGCCATCTCGGCAACGGAACCCCTGTGCAGAACGATTGCGCCTCCTACCTGCACGTCATAGGGTACCATATCCCATTCTGACTCTCGGCCCACTACCTGCCAGGAATCTCCTCTTCTTCGGCGGCAGGCCTGGCATACCAGTGCGAAAGCTTCATGCATAATCTGGTCGGTGCTTTCACCTTCAGCCAGTCTTCTTCTGAATTCATCAGTCTTGGCAGGGAAATCCTCATCTTTAATCCCGCTGTATTGCTTCTCGATCTCCCTGACCCTATCTATATCTTCCCGGAGACTCTTCATCAATCTATCTTTCCTGTCCCCGAAAATGAGTTGTAATACTTTTTTGAACAATATCAACCTCCGGTCATACCTCAAACTAATATACAGGGAGGTCTCAGGCAACCCCGTAACTATCATTCAGGGGTGCCGGCAAATAATCTCTGATCTCAATCTGAAACTACTTCCACGCAGTGGAAGTAACCCCCGTTGGTTCCGAAATAGAACCTGCCGCCATGGAATAGCGGAGAAGAATAGATACGGGATTCAGAGGGGTACCTGGTTATAACATTCCCCGTGGAGAGCTCAATAGCTGTCAGCTTGCTGTTGTAGGCGGTAATATAAATAACACCCTCTCTTATCAGCGGCTGAGACCTTATGGCGCCTCCGATATCCTGCATCCACTTCATTCTACCCTCGGTATCAAAGCAGTATACCTTGCCTCCATCAGTGCCCAGGACGATATGGCCCTGGTGAAAGGAAGGGGTGCTCCTGACTTCATCGTTCACCGAATACTGCCATCTCAGAATGGCCTCGCTCAGCGTGAAGGCTGATATCAGGCCACGGTTGGTGCCGACCAGAACAAGGTCCTTCTCCTGAATA
>WJIX01000034.1 GCA_014730075.1 bacterium
ATTTCATTGTATGTCCGGTCTTCCCCGGTGAGTATTCCGGGGGAATTATAGTCAAGTAGTTTGAGGGAGAGGATTAATGATAATCAAGAAGTTTAATATTGAAGGAAAAGAGCAATTATTCGAGACCGGAAGGATTGCAAGGCAGGCTGACGGTTCGGTACTGGTAAGAGAAAACGGAACCACCGTGCTGGTTACCGCCGTCGCCTCAGAGGAAGAGACCGACAAGGATTTCTTCCCTCTTTTCGTGGAATACAGAGAAAAGTTCTATGCCGCCGGAAAGATTCCGGGCGGATTCTTCAAGAGAGAGGGAAGGCCCAGCGAGAGGGAGATTGTAAGCTGCCGGATGATAGACCGGCCGATCAGGCCGCTCTTTCCGGATGGATTCAACTGCGAAGTTCAGATCGCCTGCAGCGTGCTGAGCAGTGATCAGAAACAGCAGTCAGACATTCTGGGGATTACCGGAGCATCGCTGGCGCTTAATCTTTCCAATATTCCTTTCGACACCATTCTCAGCGGTGTCCGGGTGGGGAGAGTGGAGGGGGAGTTCATCCTTGACCCCTCATTCGAAGAATCTGAAGAGGGCGAGATGAGTATAGTGGTCGCCGGCACCGATGATGCCATAGTCATGGTGGAGGGCGAGGCGAATGGAGTATCTGAGGATATCCTCCTGGACGCTCTCGAATTCGCCCATGACAGGATCAGGGAGATCAACGCCGTGCAGCGGGAATTCCTTGGCCAGTGCGACCTTCCTCAGAAGAGAGAGGTAAAACCTGCTGAGGTTAACAGTGAGCTTGAGAATAAGATCAGAGAGGAGTACACCGATAAGGTCCGGGAAAGGAACCTTATCAAGGGTAAGCTTAAGAGGCAGAGAGCCCTTTCTGAACTCAGGCGTGAGGCGATAGAGAAGTATGAAGAGGATTACCCGGAGTCCGCAGGCGAGATTTCGGGGTTCCTGCATGAGATAGAACGGGAATTGGTCAGGGACCTCATTCTGAGGGAGAACAGGAGAACTGACGGAAGGGGTCTGGATGAGATCAGGGATATTTCCTGCGAGGTCCAGGTCATGCCCGAAACCCACGGAAGTGCTCTGTTCACCAGGGGGGAGACTCAGAGCCTGGTGGTTGTTACACTCGGCACTTCCCAGGATGAAAAGAGAATAGACGCCCTCAGCGGCGAATCCTGGAAGAAATTCCTCCTGCATTACAATTTCCCGCCATACAGTGTGGGTGAGGTCGGATTCTTCCGGGGTCCGGGAAGGCGTGAAATAGGCCACGGGGTGCTGGCGGAGAAATCCCTGCAGCCGGTAATACCTTCCGAAGAGGACTTCCCCTATACCATCAGGGTAGTATCAGATATTATGGAGTCGAACGGTTCCAGCTCGATGGCAACGGTATGCGGGGGCACCCTGGCACTGATGGACGCGGGTGTGCCGATCGACAGACCGCTTGCCGGAATTGCCATGGGTATGATCAAAGAAGGAGACAATTACGCCATCCTGACCGATATACTGGGTCTTGAGGATCACCTCGGTGATATGGACTTCAAGGTAGTCGGTTCGATAGAAGGGATTACCGCTTTCCAGATGGATACCAAGATATCAGGTATTTCCAGAGAGGTGATGCGTGAAGCACTGGACAAGGCCCGCAAGGCCAGAATAAAGGTGCTGGAGAGCATGCTGGCTACCATACCTGAGCCGAGGAGCGATATTTCTCCGAACGCCCCCAAGATCGTCAAGATCATGGTCCCTGTGGATAAGATCAGAAAGGTGATCGGCCCCGGTGGAAAGATGGTCAGGTTCATTCAGGAAGAGTCCGGCGCCAGGGTTGAGATAGACGATGACGGCACCGTACTTATAGCCGCCTGTGACAGCGCTTCCAGCGAAAAGGCGGTCCAGATGGTAGAAGAAGTTACCGCCGACCCTGAAGTGAACAAGGTCTATACCGGCACGGTCAAGAATGTGGTTAATTTCGGGGCTTTTGTGGAGATTCTTCCTGGTAGGGAAGGCCTCCTGCATATCTCCGAGATCGAAAACAGA
Source organism: bacterium (assembly GCA_014730075.1). Classification (GTDB taxonomy): domain Bacteria; phylum Krumholzibacteriota; class Krumholzibacteriia; order Krumholzibacteriales; family WJIX01; genus WJIX01. The sequence goes on from WJIX01000034.1 coordinate 2,036, forward strand.
AGGATCGAAAAGGTGGAGGATGTCCTTAACGTAGGTGACGAGGTCGAGGTCAAGGTAGTCAACATTGACAGGGAAGGGAAGATAAGATTGAGCCGAAAGGTCCTTCTTAACGATTAGGGCGTGCCAGTACCTTACAGTCTGAATAGCTTCCGAATCGAGCTGCCGGCTCGGGGGATAAGAGATATTGGGAATAAAGGTTGGAATATCATATCTCCCCAATTACGGGGACCTGCCCAGGCCCAGCCGAATGACTGAGGGCTCCAGCGGGTATGACCTTCGAGCAGCTTGTGAAAAGGATATGATAATCGGGCCGGGTGAGACCAGAATGGTACCAACCGGCCTGAAGCTGTCCGTACCCCCCGGGTTCGAAGCTCAGATAAGACCGAGAAGCGGGCTTGCCCTCAAGAACGAGATAGGGATCCTTAACAGCCCGGGGACCATAGACAGCGACTACAGGGGCGAAGTGGGGATCATACTCCATAATTTCGGAGACTCGGGATTCACGGTCAACAGGGGGGACAGGATAGCC
>WJIX01000035.1 GCA_014730075.1 bacterium
CCTCTTACCCCTGCAGGAGTGCTCACTACAGGAAGCCCCGCGGCAGCCGCTTCCAGCATACGGATCCTGACTCCTGCCGCGAATCTCAGAGGAAGTGCCATCACGGTGGATTTCTCCAGGTGGATCTTAATATCATCTACCTTGCCCCATACCTTTCCCCTTCTCCCCAGTGATTTTCCGACCCAGTCCGGTATCCCCGGTCCCACTATATCCACTCTGGCGTCAGGTTTCCGTGAGATAACCCGTGACAGGATCTCCTCCATGAAGTAGATAAGCGAATCCCTGTTGAAATCACTGTAGAATACCCCCAAAAGGAGAATACTGTTTCTGACCCACTTCCGGGGATCGGCTCTGAATTCCTCCAGGTCCATAGCCATGGGGAGGGGAACGATCTTCTTCTCCGGCTCCTTCAGAAAGTTTTTCAGATCATCCGCTTCCTTTTCTGTAACCGTCATTATCCTGTCAAAACTGCCGTAGGCCTTCAGCTCCAGCCTGGTCCTGATGCTGCAGCCTGCCTTCGATATCAGCCTGCCGAAGAATCCACCTGCGGAATCAATCCTCCCTCTGCAGTTCATAAAATCAAGGTCATGGGTCAGAAGAATCTTTTCACCCCTGTTTATCATTCTCGATAGTTTCTCCAGATGCCAGTAGTTCACCAGGGTAAGATCGGCATCCCATCTTACAGCCTCTTCCGCGACCAGTTTTAGATACGCAGGGGGAGCAGCATACAGGGACTGGACGGGGATCCTCATAAGGACAGAAAGAACCATATTTCTAATTTTATAATAGACTCTGCTCAAAAAACTCCTGCGGTGAGGAGCGACAATCGCCTCCACACTGATCCTGTCGTTTTCAAGCTCATCCAGCTTTCCGATACCTTCCGGGTCCAGCACCATGGTCAGCAGTTTCACCCTGTGGTACCTTGAGAGCCCCCTGAGAAGGTTGATAACGAGCCTGTCAGTGCCCCTTCTGACCGGCCAGGGAGAGAATGATAGAGCTACCATAACTCTCACAGCAGCGCCCCCCTTCCGGCTTTTACCTCCCTGTAAATGTTCATGGTCTCCTTTATTGATTTCTCCACCCTGAAGTGCTTCTCATACCTTTTCCTTCCCTCTCTGGAGATATCCTCCATCAGGGAGCGGTTCTCAAAAAGAGACCTTATCGCCGAGTGCAGTTTTTCCCTCTGGATGAGAATACCGCTCCTTCCATCCTCGATCACCTCGGGAATACCGAAAATATCTGATGCCAGAACGGGAACCCCCATCGCCATACCCTCTATGACCGTGTATGGAGTCGCTTCTATGCTGGATGGGACCAACAGAAGGTCCATCTCAGAGAGAAAACTGAATATGTCATCCACATAGCCCATGAAATGGACCCTATTCTCAAGTCCCAGTTTCAGAGTCAGCTCTCTCAGCCTGCTCTCCATCTCTCCTTCGCCGGCCAGATAAAGATGTATCTCCTGATCCAGCTGCGCCAGCCCCTCTATTGCCTCTTTCTGCCCCTTCTTCCTCAGGAGCGAGCCGATCACGGCAACCCTGAATACACCCTTTCCACCGGGTATATGATCTTTCCTTTCAGTCTCCCTTCCAGCCGGGTCCGGTATCCCGTTATAGACTACCCTTATCTTTCTGTCAGGCAGGTGGTGTTGCCTTATCAGGTGCCTGCGGTTGTCTCTGCTTACCGTAATAACGCAGTCTATGAATCTGGTGGATAATCCCTTGAGCACCCGGGACTTTAAAAACGGCGGTACCATGGGTAGGTGTTCGGTGGAAATTATATTCTTTACTCCCGCCGCTCTCGCAACCGGGGCAGCAATGCTGTAATGAGCATCGAATGGTCCGGGAAGGTTCATATGAAATATATCAGGGCCTGTATCCCTGATCAGCCGGTATAAACTCCTGAGCCTGGAAGCGGCACTTCCACCGGATATCTCCGTTACAGGTATATCGATACTCTCAAGCCATTTCTTCAACCTGGCCGGTATCCGCTCTCTCTCAATAACCAGATGCTTCCGGCAGGGTAGATAGCGGGCCAGGTAATAAAGGTACTTTTCCGCCCCTCCGGCATAAGCAGCGTCAGAGTAGAGAAGAACCTTGAGTTTTAAGGAATCATCCAGGTTCATTCCCTGCCTCCCGGTGAAAATATCATTATCGATTCCCATTTATATGCACAGTTATTACCTTTTCTCCCTGCCTGGAATCAGAATCCAGGAAATAGTCCCGGAGCTCCCTGTTTCTGAGGTAGCTCCTCTTCCATGCGCGGACCCTGACCTGGTACCACCCCGTCTTCATTGCCGAAGGCAGGTATACGGAGAATTTCTGCCTTATCTGCTCTCCTTTCTTCCACCTGTCCGGAAAGGAATACTCTCCCCTGACCTTACCGGAGAAGGTGAACCGGTATCTCTTCCCGGTCCTCTCCTCCAGTTCTCTGCGGTAAAGCTTGCTGTACCAGTCCCTGTAGAAACTTCCTCGGGGATAATCAGTATCGAAGCGGACGGTACATATAATCGGCAGGCCGAACTCAAGATCTTCTCTGGTGCTCCAGAACAGGGATCCCTCCAGCAGGGTTCCAGCTTCCAGTTTTCTCGCGGGTATATGAAATCCCATCAATATCAATCCGGATCCTGCGTCAATCCCCCCGGTTTCGGCACCATCCGGAACGGGGTCTACCTGCAGGCTCTCCCCGCCTGCGGCCAGTCTATCATGTAGATCTTCCTTCACCTTAAAGAGTGAATAACCTTCGATATCAGCCATATGGATCAAAGATCTGTTTTCGATAAGGGAACCTTTCGAATCCCGCATATCGACACAGTTTGAAATGCCGTAGAAATCTCCCGCCTCTTTTCCGTCATTATCCAGCAGGAGGTACTCGATACCCTCTTCATTCAGCCAGGCAAGATCCTCCCCCTTCGAAATGGGGGTGCATAGAAGGTCCCGGACCCTTCTGTTCCTCTCAAGTGCTTTTAGATCGGTGGGAGGCTCATGCTGTGCCGGAACCACGTATACGAAATGATCGGTCAGGCCAGAGATATAATATTCCGTCACGGGGTCTGACAGTATCACCGATCGTCCGGGCAGATAGCTGTCGGCCAGTTCAAACGCCTGCATATGCTCTTCGATATCCTCACCTTTGGATATCTCAGTAATATTGGACAGCCGCTCACTCTCCACCGGATAAAATATAAACAGGAGAAGGACAGAGGCCGCAACCAGGCGCTTCAGGATACCGGCCCAGGCCGGCACTCTCCGTGAGCTCATAACCGACCTTCCCTTAAAGGAGATTCTTATCAGATCAGGTATCACAAATGCAAGATAACAGATGACCGGCGCCGCATTCAGAATCCTGGAGTGCATGTAACCGAGGTAATGCTCCAGAACGGTTCCGGAAGGAGGGAACAGAACCAGCAGTATAGGTATTATGAAAATCGTTTCAACTATCCTTAATTTTCTTCTGGGTACCGTAGCAAGCATATAAAGTGGAAGAGCGCCGGCAGCAAAGAGGACGATTACACCCCTGCTGTTTTTAAGCTCCAGGGGATCAATAATCCTGAGATTCTGAGTTATCTCCAGCATACCCTGCGTATGAGTGTGAATGAAATTGTATTCACCCCCTGAGGCCAGGAAACGTATCGCCAGCGGCAGCGCTATACCCGCTATATTCAACATCGCCATCCTGTATATGGTTGGGCGCAGATTTCCCTCTCCCGGAAGAAACGAGTGTATCAGAAGTCCCAGTAGGACGAGCATAATCATCAGCGAAAAGACCGGATGAACAGCCACAGCTGCACATGCCAGAAGCAGAATCAGAAGGTCGGTCTTTCCGTCATCACCGTTCTTCAACCTCCATAGAACCAGCCCGGCATCCAGCCAGAAGAGAACCTGGGCTATGTTTCTACTGTAACCTATTCTGGTAAACCATATTCCACCCTTACCCCTGAAGAAGATAAAGAACAGAATCAATGCCAGCGCGACCTTCCACCTGGAGTTTAGAAGCTGGCTGGCAAAGAAGATGAAAGCAAGCACTGCCACAAAAGAGAGGAAGGCGGGAAGCATTTTCCAGAAAAAAACCGGGTCCGAATCCGATTGAAGAAGGAGCAGGGCCGCAGCAGAATGGAAAAGACCCTTTCTGGGGTCGAATGATCCTCCATCCCCTCCCATATAATAGGAATCGGAAGGAAGGATATTACCGCTCACGGCAGCTCTTCTTATAAAACTTAAATGGTCCAGAGCATCCATCGATGATGAAACGGCGCCGCTATTGTAATAGACGGTAAAAAGCAGCGCAAACAGTACCAGCAAAGCGGCTGCTGTGAGCTTTCTGTTTGCATGCTCATCCCTCTCCAGCATCCTGCTGATGAACCTGTCCATCATCTCC
>WJIX01000036.1 GCA_014730075.1 bacterium
GTGGGGATACAGCCCCAGTTCAGGCAGACCCCTCCCAGCTTCTCAGCCTCGATAAGGGATACCCTGGCCCCCATCCGCGCGGCTCTGATGGCTGCCGGATAACCTGCCGGCCCGCCACCGAGTACGATAAGATCGTATCCTGGCATCTAATCCCTCCCGCTCTTTCTGTCAAAAAAGCTCCCGGCTCCATATTCCCCTGATCCCGCAGTCATCCAGCGGGATCAACATCCTCCCGGGGAAGCTCTAAAGCTCTCTGATTATCTGGCTCGCAATGGTATTCTTCTGTATCTCCCTGGTTCCTTCATATATCTCGGCTATCTTGGCGTCACGATAGAACCGCTCTACCTCGTACTCCAGCATATACCCGTATCCTCCATGTATCTGGACTGCCTCATCTGCCACCTGCACTGCCGCCCTGCCCGCCAGCAACTTGGCCATTGATGTCAGTTTGGGGTCGATATTACCCCGGTCGAAATTCCATGCCGCCTTGTAGGTTACCAGCCTGGCCGCCTCGATCATACTTGCCATCTCGGCGATCTTATGCTGCGTTGCCTGGAATTTGATAATAGGCCTGGAAAACTGCTTCCTCTCATTGGCATAATTGAGGGCGCGGTCCAGCGCTCCAGCGGCAATGCCAATGGCGGTAGCCGCAATTTCTATTCTGCTCTCGTCAAAGAATTCCAGCACCTGGTAAAACCCCTTCCCTTCCTCACCTATAATACTGTCCCCGGGGACCTTCACCTCGTCGAAGACCACTTCGGCGGTAGAGGTCATCTTGATACCCATTTTATGCCCCACATCCTCTGTTGAAACCCCTTCGGTCTCTCTGTCCACTATGAAGGTGGCCATCCCGCGGTATTTCGGATCGGCATCCGGATCGACCTGGCATAGAACTATATAAAAATCTGCTATCTCACCATTGGTGATGAACATCTTGGAACCATTTATTACCCAGTTGTCGCCGTCCTTCACAGCCCTGGTATCCATTTCGGTAATATCGCTACCATGATTTGGTTCGGTAAATGCCCCCGCCGATATCATCTTGCCGGAGGCAACTGCCGGAAGATAACGCTGTTTCTGCTCTTCGGAACCGAATCTCATTATTATCTCCGACGCGAAGTCGGAGAGAGCCAGGGCGGTTCCTATTCCGGAATCTCTTCTGCAGAATTCCTCCACCACCAGAACATTCTCCAGAATATTCAGGCCCACGCCTCCGAAATCCGGGGGGAAATGCAGCCCTATGAACCCGTTAGCACATGCCTTCTGCCATATTTCCCGTGGAAAGGAGTGCTCCAGCTCATGTTTTTCAGCCAGTTCCCTGGTAAATTCCCCTTTTGCAAAAGTGCGCGCCGACTCCCGGATTGCCTTCTGCTCTTCACTCAACCCAAAATCCATTATATCCTCCTTCTGGAAGTGCCGATCTCAAAGTTCAGATGCACAATAATATAACTAGCTTAGTATCAATTTGTTACATCACATCTACCGGAAAGGGGGAACCTTTCCCGCCGGGCGGCCCGGTACAATGCAATCTGAATATTAACAGAACCGCCGATAACATTTCAATCCGTAATTTTCCATTCTGTGGAACGGTATTTGCTCCTTTTTTATAATGGAGGATACTATAATGAAAATCAATAAATACTGGACAATTGCGGCATTGGTGTCTGTCATTCTGTGCATCGCGGCCGTTTCCCATTCTGCGGACAGGATAGAGGCGGAAAACCTTTTCGTGGAAGCTCAGAAGAAACTCTCAGCCGGGGACGACACCGGGGCGGAGAGACTGCTCAAGGAGTCTCTTCAGAATGACCCGGCTTTTACCTCCGCAATCTGGCAGCTTGCGCAGATCTATGAGAGCAGGGGAAAGCTGGAGCATGCCCGAGAGCTGCTTCTCAGAGGCCTGGAGCAGAGCCCTTCCGCCTCATGGGCCAGGGAAAAGCTGAAGAGACTGGAAAAGATCCTGATCCAGAAACTTTACTCCGAAGCGGAAGATTTGATGGGCCGTGGAGAGTATACCGCCGCGTTACCAAAACTATCACTGTATCACGGTATTAAACCTTACGATCCGGTCCCCCTGATTAACCTCGCGCGCTGCCACCTGGCGCTGGGGCATCCGGAAACGGCGAGGAATTACCTTAGCCAGGGACTGGAGAGAGACCCCGAAAACAATGAGATCATATCGCTGATAAGTACCGTGGATAAAAGAATTTCGGAGAATTCTATCACCGCCGGAAGGGAGCGGGCGGAGAAGCTGGTTGAGAACTATTCAGAAAGCAACAGGGAAGAGGTAAAAAAGGCACTGGAAGCGCTGCTGAGCAGAGATCCTTCCAACCGCTGGGCCAAGGAAAAGCTTGAGGAGTTGAATCTGCTTGCCGCAGCTCCGGGTGTCGAGGAAAACTCCGGTGACAAGGAGAATGCACAAGAGGGAGAGAATAAGGCGGAGCGCTTCCTGGACTGGATTCCTTCCTTTTCTCCAGGAATAATAGCAGCTATTCTCGTACCGCTGATAATAGTCATACTTGTCCTTTCTCTGAAAAAAAAGGGAGGAGGAGGAAATTACTCCCTTCAGGGCAATATCAGTCTTATCCCGATACTGGATATAGTATCGCTGATCAACAGCAACCTTAAAACAGGCTGGCTGGAAATTTCGGGAGAGAGGGGAAGCGGAAAGATATTCTTCAAGCGGGGAGAGATAATTCACGCCCGATATAAGGCAGAATACGGAAACGAAGCCTTTCACGCCATAATGGGAATAAAAAACGGCCGTTACATCTTCTACAATCACCTCCCCAAGATAAAGAGAACCATTACCGATCCGCTGAGCCTCCTTCTTCTTTCACTCAAGTCCAGGAATGAAGCGGAAAGAAACAAGGGAAAAAGAAGAAGCAAGGTTACCGTATAATCTGCTGCCGGCAATCAGCTTGAGACATTAATATAATTCCCGTAAACTCTTCAGGCCAGATCGATCACGGGAATTGATTCAGGTTCGACATCGGCAATCTTCTTAAGCTTGATATCCCAGATCAATCCCCCGCGGTAAGAAATACCGTTCGCTCCCAGCTTCTCGATGAACCTCTCCCTCAGTTCCTTCAGCCATTCCTCCGCCTCCGTATCGGACGCGGCCTTGAAAAACAGAAGATAGCTCTGCCGCTCCTCTCCCATCGATATGAATGGATGCCGGTCATTCTCCAGTGAGCTTCCCAGCAATTCTTTCAGGATAGCTCCCCTCCCGGAACCGGGTTCAGCCGGTGCAAGGTGTACCAGGCAGAAACAGCTTCTGCCGGCCCTGGCTTCCTGGGTAATGGAATTGAGGGGATAGATCAGATCCTTCTCCCTGCTGAAATCGGGGTGTTCCGGAATGGAAAGGGTCAGCTCGGCACGCGGGCCTACCATCATTTCTCCATCCAGGGAGGTAGCCAGCCTTTCCAGGATAAGGCACCTGTGTGATTCAGAATAATAGAGATAATCCCTGATGTCCTTATATTCCCCACCCGGAACCTCGCACCGGATTGAAATATCAACCATTTCCGATCCCTCTCCATTACCCGAGCGGCTGACCCTGACACTCAGATCTGGCGGTTCTCCCAGCCACTTCCTGAAAAGATCCACCACTGTCGTGGCGAAAGTCTCCACCCTGCTGATCTGCGTAAAAACCGGGCATTCGCAGCTTTCCAGCTCAAAGCCCTCTATTATTCCATCTTTCTCCAGGCTGTAGAAACAGGAATAGATCTCATCCCCCACCCTGAACAGACCCCTGCTGCCCATCTTTTCTTCCGATTGAACCATATACAGTTTCTGAAGCTCATCAACCAGCGATATCAGCTTATGGGTGTTACGCAGGCCCAGGGTTACGAACCTCTCGCGATCCCGCTCGGGGGTGGAACCGCTTTGGGCGCTGATCACCTCCAGGGCATGATGGATGGAGGTTACAGGGGTACGGAGTCTGTGGGAAATTGAGCTGATAAAATCCTTTCTCATCTCGTCCTGGTTGCTCCAATAAGAGAAATCCCGGAGCAGGACATAATTCAGTTCCGGAGAATCACACAGTTTGAGACGGTGCAGTTCCAGGCCTACCATCCTGCTTCTACCGGTCGCTGAATCCCCTGTCTCTATAAAGGCTGTCCTGGTATTTCCCGTTACACCTCCAGCTCCGCCCGGCCGGGGAAACTTGCCGCTTACAATCTCAACCGCACGGGAGGCATTACCGGCACCCAGCAGAGAAACTGCCTTCCCATTCGCGTATTCTCTGCCGTTACCGAACAGGATTACTCCCTGATCCAGGTGATCAAAAAGCTTTCCGAATATATCGATGAGGAGCTCTGTACCGGTGCTGTCGCTCATAAATGTCATGCCTTTCTGTATTGATACTCCGCTACAGAAAAGAGCAAGAGGTATGCCTTGCCGCGGGGGTAAGGATAATCATCAAACGCCCCATTCAATCAACTATCGGAAACAACCGGCAATCGGGGTATTCAGGCAATTTGCATTCTGATATTCAATATAGATACTACTCCCCTGAAGGGGGTGGGGGAAAGGCATATGAAAGCCTCACTGACAGTATGGTGTCATACTGCCTCTCGGTTTCTTCAGCCCCTTCGATACCACCTGCCAGGGCCAGCTTTATATTATCGGCAATATTCCCCGAGAGCTCCGAAATCATAATCCGCCGCTCACCACTCTTTCTATACCGGATGTTGTAGCCGGAGACAGAGAGGCAAAGCCTTCCCATATTCAGGCCCGCTGAGGCCGCCAGGACAATATAGTTGCTATGAGGATAAGGGCCTTCGGCATTCCTCTCGCCGGCAAAGGTATATGTGCCGGCCATCTTCAACTTCAGGGCGGAGAATCCGGTGCGCAACTCCACCCCTCCTCCCCCGTCAAAGGAACGGTTAGCGAAAGGCTGGAGTGAACTGGAGCCTGAAGGTAACCTGATATCCGACCTTAGAAAGATACCGCTGCTGCCGGTGCTGTCTCCAGCCGCACGGAAGGTCAGGTTGAGAGCAAAATCACCGAATCCGAAGAGGATCCGGTTGCTCCTTCTCAGCGAGAAATGATATGCGCTGAATCTCCCTGTAACCCGCTCATTAATTCTGCCCCCCACTGAGGAGGAATACAGATATCCGGAATTGGAATCAAATAAGCTGTAACCGAATTCGGAATAAGTGTTAGATGTATCGGGGGTGTCAAAGAATGACGGGGAATCAATATACCCGCTGGAGGCATCCGCAGAGGCTGTCGGCAAAATGATTAACGGAACTGCCGCGAGAAGGTATAACAGGCTCTTCAATTTTCCCCTTACTGCTCTGCTCCCTCAAGTAAACGCATCCTGCCCTGGTTGATGAACTGCACTACTATTACCTTTCTTCCGCCTGGCAGGACCTGTTTTTCCAGGACCTTTCCGTAATCGTTCCAGGAACGCTGATATATTATATCATCTATTTTATATTCTCCAGTCTGTTCATAGACCCTGGCGTTATCTCTGTCTTCCATGGAAAGGTCCTCCGGCGCCAGCTCCTGCTGATCTTCATGATCGTCGACCCCACTGTCAGAATCCTCTTCTCCCATATAAGGAAGAAAACCTTCGCACCCGGGACATTTAAGCCAGGGAACACCTCCCCTGTCATCATCATTCCTCACCACTTCCATATCGAAAGTTTCCTTACAGACAGAACAGTATTGCTTTATTTTCTCCTTATCCTTTTTGACCTTGCCTTTCTTCATATAAACATACCTATATACTTTCATCTTCAATTCTACAGCAGGCGTCAGCCTGCTCAGATGTGTGATAACTCATGCCGCATACCGGGCATTTGAATTCTCCCCCTATTCGACCATTTTCTCGGGCTTTGGTGAGCAGTTGATGATACTTAACATACCTCTTGGTCTTCTTGAGGATATTTTCATCCTTGCCACTCAAGGTCATCTTTTCCTCCCGTCCCTGGTACATAATTCTACAACTCCATCGTGGAAAAGAGCATCTTATCCTGCAACTACTGTATCCCTGCACGATGCAATAATGATTGTTCCGGCAGTATACCTAATTCCACATCAACTTAATTACTAATATACCACTAATCAGCGATTTTGGCAAGTCCACCACCGGATATTTCACCATAAAAGGGGCATTTTTTAATCTCTGTAACTGCTTTACTACTTTGCAGCTATAAAAGAAATTAGTACCGCGGTGTAAATTTTTCTGCCGGAATTCAGCACCCCATCGGGGATAGATTCAGAATCAATCTCAGTGCTTCTTTCTCTTACAACTTCACTCCTGACCAGACCCCAGAGCGGAACACCGGGTGAGCGGCAGAGCACCGCTCTGGTAGTTTCATTCCTTACAGCCCGGTTACCACCCATATTGATTTCGTAACTGCTGCTTTTTCTGAATTCTACGGGCCTGCAGATGAAAGCCCCCGCCGGAGTCATCACCCTCTCTTCCGGGAGGGATAACCTGCTATAACCTTCTGGGTCGAAGAAGAACTTATCTATTTGTAAGTCCTCCTTTTTCTTATCACTTACAGCCCTGAACGGCTCCGAACCGTTTCTGATCATTATGGTATCAAATTTTACCCGGGAGCTGTCCGAAGATTCCCCTTCCTTATCCAGTACCGACATGGTTATTCTCATGATCAGGGTATCTGCAGGCTCTGCCGCTATCGGCACCGATTCTATCTCGATTCCGACCCTGGAACCGGATTGTTTGAGGACGGAGATGCTTATTAAAGAAGAATCCCGGACGCCGTAGGCCTCAGATATCAGGAGGTATTCAGTCTTATCTCCCTCCCTGAATACAACTTCCGCCGGATTTGCTATCGGTATCAGGAACCTCTGTTCTTCCGGAGCGGAAGCCGCCGGAATGGATATCATCAGGAATAACAGAAGAACCGCAAGGATACCCGGGCAGCGGCGCCTGAAAGGGGTGATTACCGCTGAAAATCTCATCTGTGAATTACGCCCTCTCCAATTGTAGAATCGCTTCTCATAATGGAACATGCCTTCTTAAGATATTTCTGGTAATCAAACCCGGGAGACCTTTCAGGTGTATGACAGCGGCGGCAGGAATTCCTGGCAGATTCAACGTACTTTCCGTCCCGGGTGTGTTCACTTCCCGGCCCATGGCAGGCCTCACAGGTAACACCCCTCAGGTCTGCTCCGCTGCTGGCTGCCTCTTCAGAACCGTACCCCGTGTATTCTCCGTATCCGGTGGTGTGGCATTTCAGGCACGAACTTACATCTTCCCTGCCGCTTATCCTATCGTAAGCCCGGAAATGGGGTGTACCCAGGAACCTGTTTGTAATCCCGGCATGGCATCTGCCGCAGACCGGCAGCCCCAGGTACTTCGGCCTGATATTACCCTGTTCGTCACGAATTACATTCTTCTGGATATCCAGGATCTTCCTCCTGCCCGATTCCTCCCTCAGGTAATTATCAAGCTCCCGGGCGTAACTGCTCTGAACTTCGTATGAACTGTCCAGGTGAATCACTGTGGTATCGGTCAGGATACAGCCGCCCTCATCCAGAGGCAAAATGACTGTTTTGCCCAGTATTCTGCCCTTATCACCAGCGAAGAGTATAGGAACGCCCAGGTCCTCGAAAGATTTGATGGTCCGGTCGCTGCAGTCATCGTATACCAGCGACCTCTCCTTTGCATGACCCCTGATAATCAGGTCAACCCCCTCCAGTACCCCGGCCAGGTCCCCCGCTTTATCCCTGTTCATATGAGCGAGAACTATTTTTATATTGCACCCTTTTTCATCCAGTTCCCTTATCATCAATTGTCCGGTCTCGGCCGGTGGCCTGAGGACCATACCTGAGGACCGGGGAAGCTCATGGTCCAGCAGCGCAAGTATTCCTATCCGGTTACCCCGCCTCTCCACAATCCGGTAAGGGGGGAACAGCCTGATACCATCACGGAAGAGATTGGCACATATCACGGGAAGGCCCCGGCTGTGTATATCCAGTAAAGCCCTCCCCTGGTAATTAAGATCGTTCTCGCCCGCGGCAACGGCCGTATATCCGGTCTTCATCATCATCCTGGCAATAAATTTTCCCCTGAACATCTCCAGGATGCCCTTATCGCCGAAAAAATCGCCGGCGCAGAGTATCAGCGCCTCCTCGTCAATCTCCAGTTCTCTTCTTATACCTTCAGCCCTCCGGGCTACTCCACCTTCAGCTTTGCTTCCTCAGCCGTATGGCCTTACCTTACCATCTATATCGCTGGTAAAGATGATGGTAACCGCCTCTCTCTGGCCGCCGAGAACTGAAGATGAACAGAGAAGGATAAGGGTAAATACCAATAATTCAAGAAATCCCTTTTTCATAAATTCTTTCCAGACTCCGGGCCCGGTCAATCCGCTGCCTTTCTAAATTTCCGATGAGGCCGGCGGGCACCTCCCCGGTAACCGGTCAATATATAATAATATAATTGAGGCATTCCCGGTATTCAAGCCGGTTCCGCTTGAGGATCCGAGTGGCTGGTACAAAAAAATGGAAGCAGACGGATATTCTATTCCATCTGCCCCCATAAATAATATCTTAATCGATTACTCGACACGTTCCTTCAGGGCCTTGCCGGCCTTGAAGGCTGGATATTTAGTCGCCGGGATAGTAATGGTCTCTCCCGTCTGAGGGTTGCGCCCCTTGCGCTTCTTCCTCTTGCGACGTGAAAATGTGCCGAACCCGGTAATTTGAACTCTTTTACCCTTTGCCAGCTCAAGCGCGATGATTCCTTCTCTTGGTGCTGTGCTGAAGATTGCGTCTACCGCTGCTTTTGCGTCCTTACGAGTCAAATTGGTTTTTTCAGCAACCTTTTCAATCAGTTCCGTTTTGTTCATCCTACACCTCCTTCGCTTTTCAAGAAATTAATATATCGCTACTTTAGCGACAGTCCAGAATGCTGTCAACACTTATTTCCTTTAAAATAAGGTTTTTTCGTATTCCCGGCCTGCCCATGACCTGAATTTCAGCCCCCCGGCCCTCCCTCTATCACATATACGGGAGGGAGCTGCTTATCCCCCTCTTTCCCCTTTCATACATGATATCGGGGAGTTCCTTTACCGAGATCTGGAAGTAGTAACTCCAATCATTACCGAATCTTCTGTGGATGAAGCTCGCCTTCCAGCAGTGAAGGTCCCTTTCAAGTGTGTACTGCTGGCTGGTAAACCTGCCTTCCTCCAGGTCATAGTAGCCGGAGTACGCGATCCTCCAGTTCCTGGTCAGGGATAGATTACCCCGCATGTCAACCTTGCTGGTGATACTCGAGAATGAACCCGAGCCCCTTTCGGAAAAACTGTAACCCACACCCAGAGACCACTTCTGCCCGGCGGAACCTCCTCCGCCACCACCCTGATCCTGGTCCGCAGCCGCAGCTATCCGCTCCTTGCCGGCAACGCTCCATTTGGCCGGATATGAGAACGAACCGCTCAAAGCAAGATCAGTACTGAAACTGGTGGATATTATTTCCTTTTCCCTGGGGTCATAGGTCTGGTTGACGCTCAGCGATACAAACCAGCCCGGGTTGTATCTGATACTGCTCCTGATATTGGAAAAGCGCTTACCCTTTTCCAGATCAGGGTCATAACTGCCGCTCAGATTCCAGGTTACGAAATTATTCTTCTTAACCTCCTCCTCTCCCCGCCTTACCTTCAGGTCCAGGATATTCCTGATAGTATAGTTCAGCGACCTGTTCTCCACCTGGTCTTCCCTCAGCCTGGGGGTATAGCTGAAATTGAGGGATGGATTGAAGGTATGCCTGATACCCCTCAACGGCCCGATATTCGGGTAGAAGGTCCCGTAAAGGGTTGTACCAAAGCCGGCTCCCAGCCTCATGGAATAATTATTCTCGACCTCCCCCTCCCTGGAATCACGGCTCAGGTAGGTAGTGTCCACCTGGTCCTTCAGGATATTGGAATAATTCCAGTTGAGACTCATGGAAGGAGAAAAATTCAGAAAAAGGATCTTGTGCTGCTGGCTCAGGGAGAAACCTGAACTGGCAGTCAACTCGCTCGTTTCTTCAGCTTCACTTATCCTCTCGCTTCTTCTTCCGCTCAGGTTTGGAGTAAAGGTAATACTCCTGAGGGCTCTTTCCCATATTGAGCGGTTCCCTTCGCGGTGCTTCTCGCCGAACCAGAGAGAAATCCTCGGAAAGTTGAGAGAGAAGGAGGGGAGTGTGGAAGATATCCTGGTCTGGGTCGGGCTGGTTACATTCAGTTTCTGGTCCCGGTTCGCTGAGAGCCCCAGCCTGATCCCTCCCCAGCTCTTATTATAACTGGCCCGGGAGTAAATACGCCGGTCAACCACCTTCTCGACCTCATCCACGTTGTTGATAGCACTCTGGGCCTGATCGCTGCTGACGAACCTGAGATTGCTGCGGAATGATGAGCTCTTGCTGAATGTCTGGTTGTGAGAGGCGGAGACAGTCCACTCGCTGGTCCTGTCCTGAAAATTCCTTACGAAATTGAATTCAGCATTGCCGTTCAGAAGGTACCGCACTTTATACCTGTTATCCAGCTGTACCCTGAAATTCTGTTTCTCGTTGAAATCTCCGGTTATGGTAAAATCAGTATAGTCATTGGTGGCCCAGTAGTAGCCCAGGCCCCTGATAAATCTCCCGTCCCTGCTGTTAAGACCGATATCGAAGTTCGGCCGCAATATACCTGAATGTCTGTCCCGCCTTATCGAATTAGCCATGAAGGGAAGATAGAAAATAGGCATCTCACCCAGGTAGAGCGTAATCGGCCCGGAGACCACCTTGTCGTCCATATAAACCTTCATCCTGTCGGACCGGAATGAGTAGTGGGGATTCTTGAGGTCACAGGTGGTGTATATTGAATTGTAAACCTTCAGGATATCCTTGCCGTCCTTGAAGATATGGCCTCCCCGGTAGTAACCTTCGTTGTACTGGGTGGAACCGCTGCTGACCAGGCCCCCGTTACGGTCCATGTCATATCCCATCTGGTAACCGTACATCTTCTGGTCACTCTCCTTGAGCACCGGACTCCCTTCCGCCTTGAGGATGTTCAGCCTGGAGTTGAAATCGATGTGGTCCGCTTCAAGTGTCTTGTTCTGATAGTCAATGGTGGCAAGGCTGTCTATGCTGATATCCTCGGTATCGGCGAAGTACTCGATAAGATGGCCGCTGTACCTGACCCTCTCCGATTCTGCGTTGAAATCCCTGAACGCCAGGGAGGTATCTGTCGCAGCGGCGAGGCTGTCGATAGTCTGATCATCTTCGAGGTGCATGTATTTATATATCCCCTCGGTATTTCCGGTAACATTAACATAGACCAGCTGCTTTCTCCTGAATCTGAAGAACATGGTATCCCCGCTGGAGAAGTTATTGGAAACCTTACCCTTCTCGCTCTCCGAAGGGTAGTACATCGCCCTGGCGCTGCCGAAAACCTTAACCGAGTCTACATCTTCGTCGGA
>WJIX01000003.1 GCA_014730075.1 bacterium
CAATTACCAGGAATATGATATGGCTCATTCCGCCAGCCAGCATCCCCTGGTATACCAGCCACTTGGACACGAAACCGTTGAATGGCGGGACACCTGAAATGGACATGGCGGTAACTATGGTGGTAATGAAAGTAACCGGCATCAGCCTGGCCAGGCCACCCAGCTCATCCAGCTCCGCGGTCCCGGTGCGGTATTCCACCGAACCCGCCCCCAGGAAAAGCCCGCTCTTGTAAACGGCGTGGTTGAGCATATGGAAAACCCCGCCGATAACCGCAATAGGGATTCCGCTTCCCACACCCAGGATCATGTAGCCGACCTGACTTACCGCGTGGAAAGAGAGCAGCTTCTTGAGGTTGTGCTGCACCAGGGCCATAAGGACCGCGAATATAATGGTAGCAGCCCCCACGATCATCATCACCAGTGAAATCGCCCCTCCCGCCTCTATGGCGAACATGAAAACTGATATTCTGACCAGCAGGTATATTCCCAGGAGTTTATCCAGGGATGCGGGCAAAAAGGCTATTACCGGGGCCATGGTCGACTTTGCCATATTGGGAATCCAGGAGTGAAGCGGCATTCCTCCCGCCTTCGCAATAGCGCCAGCAAACAGCATCAGGAAGATTACGCTGTTGAGAGGATCGGCCACTGTTATCGGATTGGCCATTATCGCCGATATGGAAAGTGTCTCGAACTTGACCCATATCAGTATTATGGCAAGCAGCATCGCCGCGTCAGTGAATCCAAGGATGGTAAAGCTCTTGGCCGCCGCCTCGGAGTGCCCTTCCCCGCCCATATTGATCAGGAAGAATAGTATGGCGGTAAGAATCTCCCAGAAGATAAGCAGTATAAGGAGATTATCCGAGAGAACCACCCCGGCCGCCGCGGCAAGGGTCCATAGAATATAGGAATAGTATATACAAGCGGTGTCCCTCTTCCTCAGGAAACTGAGTGAATACAGTATTATAAGAACCCCGAAAAGCATAATGAAAATCAGGAGAAAGGCGCTGAAATCTGTCTGCTTCAGGGCAAAATCGAATGGCATTACACCGCCCAGGTCGAACAGATGAACCTGCATTCCGGCAGAACCGGACCCGAACAGCTGTATAGCCCGGACCAGGCCCCAGACAGATGCCGCCAGGGCAATAATACCGGCTACCATTTTACCCCTGCGGGGAATAAACAGCGGCACTACCCCTACCACGGCCAGCAGAACAATTATTTGTAAAAGCTCGTTCATCTCACCTCTCCAGAATCGACATTATACTATCTCGACTATCGTATTCCAAGCTCTCTTCTGATTCTTTCGGTCTTTTCCCGTGACATCCTGATAAGGTCCTCTTCGTTCAGCACCTTCCTCTCACCGCTTCGAGCGTTTACCACTCCCACCCTCTCGGTACAGGAGTAACAGGGGTCCACCGCGGCGGTTATCAGGCCGGCGTCAGCGACCGAATAACCTGGAACAGTGTACTCGTTGGTGAGGATATTGTTGAAGCTGGGGGCCCTGATCTTGTGCCTCATAGGCATGTTCTTCCCGTCCGAGCGCACATAATGGAATACCTCTCCCCGGGGGGCCTCGTAGACTCCCAGCCCCTCTCCGGGAGGAACCTCTTCTATCTCAAGCAGAATATCCCCGCCGTCCATCGCCTCGATGGCATCCAGGCACTGGCGGATTATTCTTATCGCCTCGAAATTCTCCAGCTGCCTTACCACCGCCTTGTCGTAAACATCTCCGTTCTCGCATACTATCACGTCGAACTCTACATTACGGTAGGCGTCAATGGGATGGTCGCGCCTGGCATCAATATTATAATTCCCCGCTCTGGCAGTCGGGCCCAGCGCTCCGTATTCGCGGCACTTGGTCTGATTCAGAACGCCCACTCCCTTTGTACGGGCGTGGATCACCGGGTCATCTATGATCGCCTTGGTCAGAAGGTCATTCTTCTTCTCCAGCTCATCAAGCATCTCCCTTATATTGGGGATCTCCTCTTCGGGGAGGTCACGCCTGACCCCTCCTATCCTCCAGGTGGCGTAGTGGTTCCTGTTGCCGGTAACCGCTTCCAGGATATCCAGAAGGGGCTCACGGTACTTCCATGCCCACATGAACACGGTGTTGTAGCCGAGGAAATGGCCGGCCAGCCCTGTCCAGAGGAGATGGCTGTGCAGCCGCTCCAGCTCAGCGACTATCACCCTGATGTACTGGGCCCTCTCAGGCACCTCGATCTGAAGAAGGTCCTCCACCGCCTTGACATAGGCATAGGGGTGGGACGCGGAGCAGATTCCGCAGACCCTCTCCACAAGGAAGGGGACCTGGTCCCAGGTCTTGTGCTCACTGAGCAGCTCGATACCTCGATGGCTCCATCCTATCGTTATATCTATATCCACAACCCGCTCGCCGTCCACGTGGAGCTCGAAGAATTCAGGCTCCTCCAGTATCGGGTGGAACGGACCGATCGGTATCTTCTTAACCATTATGCTTCACCTCTATTTTATTCATCCGCACTAAGGGTTCTCGCCCTCGGGAGGTTTTCCGGTAACATCCTTGAACCTCTCCCATCCCTCGTTCTTCGTACGGGACATCTCGTGCTTTTCTTTCTCTTCTCTCTTGTGAGGATAGAAATCATCGGGCCTGGTATCAGACCTGAGGACCGGCACCAGGTTCGGATGTCCTCGGAAATTCACCTCGAACATCTCGAATATCTCCCTCTCTATCCATTTAGCGCCGGTGATAACCGGTGATATACTGTCAATTTCGGGATACGGTTTTCTGGCGAATGTCTTGATGGTCACGAAGTAGTTCTCCCGGTCGTAAGGCATGAACATCATGACCTCTACTCCATCCCTGTCATCGACTGCGCACCCGGTATCGAAACGGGCGTCCAGGTCGTTGAACAGAAAATCGGCCAGCTCTCTCCATATCTCGTTCTCGGCATAGATAAATACCCTCTTTTCGGAGCGGTCCGAGATCTCGACCTTATCTCCGAATTTCTCCTTAATTCTCTTCTTTACTGTTTCTTTTTCCATATCAGTTTCTTTCGGAAAACCATTATAAAGTATTCAATACCTTTACCACTCCGGCTATGATTGTTTCCGGCTTGGGAGGGCAGCCGGGCACGTACGCGTCCACCGGTATATGTTTGTCCACCGGGCCGATGATATTGTATCCATCCCTGAATATCCCGCAGTTGCAGCCACAAGCTCCTATCACAATAACCTTTATCGGCTTGGGGGCCTGCTCATAGAGGCGCTTCAGCCGGGGAAGCACATTCCTGGTTACCGGACCGGAGATAAGCAGAACGTCAGCGTGCCTGATACTGCCGACAAGGACGATCCCGAACCGCTCCACGTCGAAACGGGGGGTGAGAGCGTCCAGGATCTCAATGTCACAGTTGTTGCATGCCCCGGTGTTGACATGAAATACCCAGGGTGACTTCTTTAACGCTTTCAGACCAAGTGACATATCACAGCTCCATTTAATACCCTACTACTGCCAGAATCATCGCTATGATCGACAGTACCAGCATCGGTCCCCAGAAGAACCTGACCATCTGGTCGATCCTTACCCTGGGATTGGTGTTCCTGATCAGTACCATTATAACTATTATCGCTACATATTTCAGTATGGAAGTCAGGATGGACCACCCGCTGAAATTGAACCCGCCCCAGAACAGAGTAATTATGAATACCGGGACTATGAAATACATGGATGCCATTATGAGCCTGACCACCGCGTACGGGGTTCCGGAGTACTCGATGTGGGATCCTCCGGCCAGTTCCGTTTCCGCCTCCGGAATATCGAAGGGCAGAAGTGCGCACTTTGCCTGGGCGCACATGATCGCCACTATGAAGGCGATAACTCCTGAGAAGCTCCCCAGCATGATCCCGTTGGCCTCCTGATATGCCAGAATCTCCGCGAAGGAGAATGAACCTGCTTTGTATACAGACGTAAGTACCACTATTACCAGCGGCAGCTCGTAGGCGAACAGCATCTTCATCTCTCTGCTGGCGCCCAGAATCCCCAGGGGGTTCCCGGAAGCACTCCCCCCTATTATCAGTGTTATGGCCGGGATGGTCATGATGTACAGGACCACTATAGAATCTCCCAGGAATGAGGAACCGGGATTCAGGTTTACCTTCCATAGGATGGTGGAGGCAAGAGTGGCAGCGGCCAGCCCGATTACCGGCATTGCCAGGAACCCGGTCCTGGCGGCGCCTGCCGGTATAATAGTTTCCTTCCCCATCAGCTTGACGGTGTCAACAAACGGCTGATACCAGGGAGGGCCCACTCTCCATTGAACCCTGGCTGATACTTTGCGGTCCACCCAGGTAGTCAGCAGCCCCACGATTGCCGTGAAAAGAAATCCCGGGAAAACAACGTAATCGAATATATATCCAAGTAATTCCATTCTTCTCTCCGCTAACGTTCCAACATGAAGCGGGCAAAGTACCTTCCGCCTTCAACAACTCTCTCGTGCTTCTCCTCGACCATGGCCAGTTCCTCGAAAATGAGAGCACCGGTGGTGCATGTGGACACGCACCTCGGTTCCTGGCCCTCTTCCAGCCGGTCCACGCAGAGGTCGCACTTGGGTGATATATGCCAGGTCCGGTAAGGGAGCATCACCCCGAACGGGCATGCCAGAACACACGATTTGCACCCTATGCACCTCTGGTTCTCCCTTACTATCACACCATCGTCAGTCTTGTGTATGGCATCTTCGGGGCAGACCTCCAGGCACAGCGGATTGTCACAGTGCCTGCAGTGAAGCGGAATGAGAGCGGTCTCTTCGACCGGCCCGTGCTTCAGCAGCCCCTGATCGTGGTGCCCTTCCGCACAGGCGGCGGCGCAGGAGCGGCACCCGATACACTTATTCATATCTACATAAACTCTCTTTTCCATAATCAGCTCTTCTTCTCTTCAGCGGAAACAGTAACCCCCACCGGCATCAGTTCCAGCTCTCCTCTTTCACTGTTGAGCTTCCAGGGGAAAAGCTTCCTGGCCGTGGGGTAATGAATGTAAACTCCAACGGTGCCTTCTCTTATCCTGTCGCTTATCTTCACCTTGAAGGAGGAGCTCCCTCCCTCCGTCCGGGCAACCGCTTTTTCTCCCTCGCTGATACCGAGCTCCCTTGCAAGGCCGGCCGGGATTACCAGCACCGGCTCCGGGGAGGTTCTCCTGGACCAGCTGAAATGAGAACTCAGCGAACCGTTCCCAACATGAACGGGGTCGCTGAGAGGTATCAGGACTATATCAGCTCCGTCCAGGGTCTTCATGGAGGCGGAATATTCGGACCATTCTCCGGAGACCCATTCTATCTGCCCCGAGCGCCGCATTGCAGCTGAAGTACTGCCCTCTCCGGCCAGTTCCCTGCCCATTGCCGCGGAAAGGGCCTGCAGGACCTCGGCGTCAGTATATACTCCACCCGGAGGATTGATGATGCTCCCTTCATCCCTTACAATCTCTCTATCAAACCCGGGCCTGACCGTTCCCTTCTTCTCCGACAGCGAAGCTGCCGGGATTACCACATTCGCCCTCTCGGCAGTGGTGCTTCTGAAAATCTGGGTTGCCAGGGTAAAGGTATCCTCTCTTATCGCCTTCTCTATGGCAGGGGCGGGATACTCTGACATCAGGTCCAGCCCCAGAATAATCAATCCCTTGATCTTGCCTTCCACCAGCCGGGCAAGCATCTTCTTGCGGTCCACACCCTGCAGTGCTGAATATACGCCCAGGGTGTTCTGCTGAACTAGCTGGGTAGTGAACTGCGAATCTCCGGGGCATATCCCGGTAAGCGCCTCCGCGGCGGCCTGTGCCAGCGCGGGGGCTCCTATCCTGCCGAACAGGTTCGAAATATATGTATTGACCCTGGCCGCGCCCAGCATCGTTTCGGCAGCCTCGATCAGGATATCGCTCTTAACTCCGCACAGCCTCTCAATCTCATTCCACCCGGCACCATTTACCAGCTTTCCGAGCTCTCCGGGAAGGTCCGCTCCGCTCTTTTCGGCTGCGGCCTTGAGAAGCCCGACCGCGGCTGCGGCTTCCCCGCCCGGATTGCACTGAATATGCCTGGTAGCGAACCATGCGGTATTGGTGACATTGGGGCTTACCACTATCAGCTCATTACCCCTGCCGCCGTACCGGTCCTCCAGGACAGATCGTGCAGTGCAGGGATGATCGGCGAAGGTGTCTCCGACGATCAGAGTGGCCGACCTGTTTCCCTCCGGCTTCGGCCCCGAAGGCTTAACCGAAGAGAGTTCTGACTGGTACCATCCCCTTAACAGGGGGGTGTCATCGGGCGCCAGCATCATTATATTGTCGGTCTCCAGAACTTCCCGCGCGAAACGAACAGCCATGGAGGCTTCCTCTTCGGTCAGATCGCCTCCCAGAAGAATACCTATGCTGTCGCTCCCCTCTTTTTCCCTTATGGATGAGAGTTCGCTGGCGGCCTCCTTCACTGCGGCTTCAAAATCGGTTCTTTCTCCCAGAACGAATGGATAATTCAGCCTGTCCGGGCTGGAAACGAATGACGCGGCAGCATTTCCCCGGGCACAGAGTGATCCCTCATATTCCGACTCTTCGCTCTTATCCCAGTCGACAGAGAGAAGGGCTTCGCCGGTAAATACCGGCCCCCTCTTGCCGCCCCTGAAAATCAGGGGGCAGGCCAGTGAGCAGAAAGAACAATTTGCCTTTATCTCGCGCATTTATCTCTCTTCTCTCAGATACTAACAGAATAAACGAATTTCCATCATATACTTAACCGAACACATTCGGTACATGCTTGATCTTATCGTAACACATGTCGGGACCATCCACGCAGAGATAGTACTGCCCGACATTGCACCTTCCGCACTTACCCATGCCGCAGGACATCTTTCTGTTCATGGAAAGATATATCTGCGGGGGCTTATACCCCACTTCGAGAAGCTTCAGGGTAACGAACTTCAACATTATCTGAGGCCCGCAGGAAAGCGCGTAACTGCCCTCTATGCTGACATCAAGGTCATCCAGCAGGGTGGTCACCAGCCCCACATGCCCGTCCCAGCCCTCGGCGGGGACATCGATGGTTGGTTGGAAAGATACGTTATCCGCCCGGTTCTTCCAATCCTGATACTGCCTCTTGAAACAGAGCTCTTCGGGCATCCTGGCGCCGTACTTTATGGATATCTTCTTATACCTGGAAGGGTCGTCCAGGAGGGCATAAATCAGCGCGCGAAGGGGCGCAAGGCCCACTCCGCCGCCCACCACCAGTACTTCTCTGCCCTCCAGCTTATCCAGGGGATACCCCTCTCCGAACGGACCTCTCAGGCCGACCTTTGCCCCCGGCTTCAGCTCATGAAGGGCATCGGTGACCTTTCCGGTCTTCAGAATGGTGATCTCCATCTTCTCAGAAATATTTGGGTCCGAGCTCGGAGTGAAAGGCGCCTCTCCGATACCGGGCATGGTCAGCTGCATGAACTGGCCCGCCTTGAAATCTATCGGCCTCGCCGGTTTAAGACAGAAAGTCTTAATGGTAGGCGTTTCGGTAATTATATCCTCTACGACGGTATCTATTGGGTAATACGGATTCTCCATATCTTCACCCGGTCACTTTCTGTTCTATTCTGGCGAGGACATCGCGAATATCAATACTGGCGGAACAGGCATCTATGCACCTGCCGCACCCTGTGCAGAAAATATCATCGTGGCTTGAAACAAGATAATCGTACTTATGGTAGAACCGGTGCTTGACCCTGTCGACAAGACTGGCCCTGGGGTTCAGCATCCCCGCCATCCTGGCGTAACCGGTCAGCTGGCAGGAATCCCAGTTGGACAGCCGCCTGAAATAATCTCCGTCCATTTTTCGGTCGTACAGCAGGAAACAGTAGCAGGTGGGGCATATATTGGTGCAGGCCCCGCATTCCACGCAGTCCTTGGCCAGCTCTTTCCAAATTTCATCATTGATCGCTTCTCTGAGTTTCTCCGGCATTCCGGTAAGGTCCGGAAACTGGCTGTTGTTCTCTTTCAGCCTGGCCAGGACCTTCTGTCTCTTCTCGTCCCTGGCCTTTATCTGCTGTTCCCTGGCCTCTGAGGTAAGCTTCCCGTTCTCTGCGAGCACCTTCTCTCCCCTCTCGGAGCCGGCCTCGATCAGATATCCCCCGCTTATCTTCGACACTGCCAGGTCATATCCATCTTCCGGCCAGGGTTTTCTGCCCAGCAGAGTGCAGAAGCAGCTCTCCTTGCAGTCGTCACAGTCAGCGGCCACCACAAACATCTTGTCCCGCCTGATCTTGTAGAGGGGATCAGTAAACTCTCCCTCCACCTGGACCTTGTCCACCATTTTCATGGCGTTGACGTCGCACCCCTTGGCCCCCAGCACCACGCTGGGAATAATGTTGTCCGGGTTGGTTATTTCGTCGGGATTCTCGCTGGGGTACTCAGCCACCGTGACCCTGGCATGCTGCGCGACCCCCTTGGAAGGTTCCACCGCCCGGTACCCTCCCAGCTCGAAATCCTCCTCCAGGGGGAAACCGGAAGCCCTCTTCAAGTGGTAACTGCCGGTCTCTTCATCGAGAAAGGGATAATAAAGTTCGCCCTCGGCAGTGAGCTTCTTTATCAGCTTCACGAAATTTGTTGAGTCGATAAACTTCATATAATCCGTGATCTATTGAATAAAGAATTAACAGAATAATTAAACAATCAGTAACTTCTCAGAGATTGCCCTCTATGTCAAGAAATATTTTTAATCTTTTTCACAAAGCTCACTCACTGCCTCTTCAAGGGCCTTGCCCCTGAGGTTTCTGTGGACGATCTCCCCCTCCCTGTTCAGCAGGAAGGTGGATGGTATCGCGCTAACGGCGTAGGATGTGGCAATTCTGCCGCCGGGGCCGTCATATATCTGCGGCCATTCAATATCGTTGTCCTCTATGTAGGAGACCAGCTTCTCCCTGGTCCGGTCAAGAGACACACCGATAATCACGAACCCGTCATCCCGGTACTGCTCATAGACCTTCTTCACGTGGGGCATCTCCTGGCGGCAGGGCTTGCACCAGGTGGCCCAGAAGTCTATCAGCACCACGCTGCCCTGGTAATCCTCTATCGACATGTTCTCTCCGGACAGATTCTCTGTTTCTTCGGGAAAGGATATGGCAGGCGAGCCCGGAGTAAGTTTCTTCATCGTCTCCAGCATGCTCAGGTCCTTTCTTACTGCCTGCTTTATTCTGTTGTCAGCCAGGTCCTCCTCCAGGATCCTGTTGTAACTCTCTTTCGCTTTGTCAAACTGTTCCGTCTTGGCATAACTGGAGGCCAGCGAATAGATCAGAAGCGCCTTCTCCATCCCCTCCATGGTTACGGCAGCTTTCAAGGCCAGCTCGTACTGTTTTACTGCCATTTCATCCTTGCCCATTGCCGTATATACCTGTCCCAGGGTGAACCTGCCCTGGGCCTCCTCATCCTGCCCCTTGTATTTTTCGATGAAGCCGGAGATCTTGTCCTCCGCCATCTTTACCACTTCCTCGGCCGGTTCTGTCTGCATTCTCAGCCTGATCTGGGATATGATCTCTCCCAGCTCCCGCTCCGCCTCGGTAGCAGGGCCGTCGTCACCCTGAACCGGGGTGGCGGCGGCAAGCCACAGGGGGCCGGCACATAAAATCAGTAAGGTTAATACCAGTATTACATTTCTTCTGTTCCGCATAATAAAAACTTCCATTCTGCTGCCTGCTCCTCTATTAGCACCGGCGGGGAGCAGCCTCCCCGCCGGTTAAATTGAGAATTTGCAATTAGACTTACAGGGTACTACTCACCTTCTCTTACTACCTTTACCCTGCCGAGGATCTCCACTTCGACTTCCTCATAATTCTTATAGTTGGTAACGAAGGTGAGCTTTCCCCGGTAGTCGCCATCCCTTGTTTCCGGCCTGATCGTTATCTTGCACCGGAAGGCCTTTCCCTCCTTCACTTCGCGAAGGCTCACCGCAATATCATCCCTGCTTGGTATAACCTCCTTGACCTGGAGAGAATCGCCCCTCTTGGCCATTATGGTGATTACCTCCCGGAAACTCCTGCTGGTACCTTCCGGGACCATCATGTCGGGAAGGATAACTCTCTTGGGGTAGGTTTCGATGTCAGGATTGACCAGCACTCTTACCCTGACTGCCTTTTCGGGGACCCCTTCGAAATCAGTATTCAGAATCAGGGTCCCGAAGTAGTGTCCGGCCTCGAACTCCTCCTTGGATTCCGCCCTTATGGAATAGGTG
>WJIX01000037.1 GCA_014730075.1 bacterium
CTCTTGTAGAATAGCCTGTCGCGGAGGTAGTCGAAGATGTTGCGGGCGATCCAGTAGGGGTTCTTTTCCCCCCCCACCGCCTCAGAGACAGCTTCCTGAATCGCCACATCCTCCAGCCTGTACTTGTCGTCGTCCTGCAGAAATCGGGACCTTATCCCGGAGGGTATGTCATCCAGCCCTCCCACCTTCTCCGGAAAGAGGTGATAGGCCACATCGTATATCTTCGCTTCCACCTTCATTATACTGGCAAACCGGCCCTGCGCCGGCAGCTCCTTCCCATGAAATAGCGCCGCCCGCTGGCCATACCGGTCTTTTTTGATATCATCCGGTTCGGCCCCGTAGCTTATATCTATAATTTCCTGGGAGGCCCGGTCTGTGGGGACAGCCAGGTAGACCATCAGGTCTTTCACGGTTCCCGGCCCGAAATTGATAATATCATGTGTAAACTCCACCATGGCGTGCCGCTGCTTCGAACGGGTATACTTCCTATCTCCGAACACGGCGATCGTGGAGATGATATCTTCCTGGTAATCGGCGCTCAGCAGCCTCTCCCTGCCCCAGGCCAGACCCCAGGGATAGGGCCCCGGCGAGTGCAGGATCATGATTACCCTTCCGCTCTCCGGGTCCACCCGATAGAGCTCATCCTCGGACCGGTCGGCCACCCAGAGGTACTTTCCGTCCCAGGCCAGCCCGCGGGGGTCCCGGGCGGGTGACCTGAATGATATGATAGTGGTCCCGTCCTCGGGGCTGATGCAGGTTATATTCTTCTCACCGCTGTCGGAAACCCACAGGTATTCACCGTCGAAGGCCAGGCCCGCCGGATCGGGGGACGGCGGATTGATCACTCCCACCGTCATCCCGCTTGCGGGGTCTACCCGGTAAATCTTCCCCGTATATGACTCTGTGGAGGTATCGGTGAAATCGATGTCGGAGACCCACAGGTACTCGCCGTCGAAGGCCAGGCCGGTCATGAAGTAGCCTGGTCCTTCAAATGAGCCGGCTACAGTTCCGCTCTGATGATCTATCCGGTAGATCCTGTCGCTCTTCCGGTCTGCCGCCCATACATATTCGCCGTCGAATGCTATCCCGGTAACGCATCCGGATGGAGCGGGCGTCCCGCCCTCGACCTCGCCTATCTCCGCCCCTGCCAGTACGGGAATGAATAACACTGCCAGAAATAATCCAATAGTCCTCATTAATCTCTCCTTCTTCCAGATACCTTTGTTCTGACTCATTGCACTGCTGACTAAGGGTAAAATATAAGACTGATTGCATGCAAGACTGAAAAACGGCTGTAAATGACAGCGCTGCCCTTCAGCTCGTGATATGTGGTTTGATATCCAGAATCGGCGTACCGTCAAGCATATCTATACCGGATACGGTTATAACATTACGTTCGATCTCCAGAACCTCCACCACGGAGAGCCCCAGCGGGTTGGGCCTTTTTGGCGAACAGATGCTGAATACCCCCTTCTTGTGATCCCGGTGAGGGGGTTTCTGCTTCAGCTTATCTGCCGTGAAGGGAGGGCTCTTATGAAACTCGAAGATTACCACGATCAGATCGCCCACCCTGATACTGGAGAGCCCTTCGGCATACTCCGGATTTATTACCAGCTCACCCTCCAGGTCGGAAATGGACCAGTGGTTGGGGACCTCGCGGTGAGAGCTCCTGAGATATCCTATAGGTTCAAGTTTTACCATCCTGGCACCTCTTCATCAAATGTGGACCGATTGAACTGTCACTGATTACAGATAAATATTCGAACCGCAGACTTCAAGGATATTAATGAAATATATTTGACCCGCGGGGAGATTTGATGTAATATACAGCATACCGACCGTTCGGTATGATTAATATCTACAACTGACCCGAGACCTGAAATGGAGAGAGTATGAGCAAAAAATATGATATCGCGGTTATCGGTCTGGGCCCGGCCGGAATGGCAGTGTCGATAATGGGATCGAAGATGGGGCTCAACGTCCTGGGGATAGAGAAGGACTCGCTGGGGGGAGAGTGTATGAATGTGGGGTGCATCCCCAGCAAATCGCTCCTTCGGATGGCCAGTACCAGGCATGCCCTTGAGAATGCTTCAGCCCTTGGTCTGGCCGGAGGCGAGAAACCGTACCCCGACAGGCCCTTCCATAAGATAAGGGAATACCTCGATTTCATAGGGGATAAGAAGACCCGCTCGATGTTCGATAAGGTCGACCTTAAGCTGCGAGAAGGGTCCGCATCCTTCCTGGACAGGCATACAATTCAGGTCGGGGACAGGAAGTACCGGGCGAAGAAGATCTTCATATGTACCGGGACCAGCCCGGCGGTCCCCCCAATACCGGGCATTGAGGATATTGATTACCTGACCAACGAGACCCTGTTCAGCCAGGAGGAGATCCCCGGCTCGATGGTGATAATAGGGGGCGGGGCAATAGGGTGCGAGATGGCACAGGCCTTCTCCCGGCTTGGCTCCAGGGTTTCGGTTGTTCATATGGACCCCTACCTTCTGCCCCACGGAGACCCCGATGCAGGAGAACTGCTCCAGAAGGTCTTCGAGGAGGAGGGGATCAGCGTCTACAATGGGCGCAAGCTGGAGAAGTCGGAAGTCAAAGACGGGCTGGTGAACCTGACTACCGACCACGGAGAGATACTTACCGGGGAGAAACTGCTGGTTGCGGCCGGCAGGAAACCGGAATTCTCGTCGCTTAACCTGGAGGCGGCCGGCGTAAAGTACGGACGCCGTGGGATAAGGGTATCGAAGCACCTTCAGACCAGCGCCCGCAACATTTACGCCTGCGGCGACTGCAACGGTCACTTCCTCTTCTCTCACGCTGCCATGCACCAGGGGATGATAGCGCTGATCAACTCCATGACCCCGGCCCCTTTCAGGAAGGATTTCCGGAGATACCTGGTACCCTGGACCGTATTCACCGAACCCCAGATCTCCCATGTGGGAAAGACCATGCTGCAGCTGGAAGCAGAAGGTGTAGATTACGAAATCATAGAAGAGAATTACGCAGACTACGGAGCAGCCATAGCAGAGGGGATAGCGGTGGGCTCGGTAAAGGCGTACGTAAGCAAATGGGGCAGGATATACGGGGCACGGATAATCGGCGAGGGCTCGGGAGAGATGATCAATGAGTGGGGGCTGGCCATACAGAACAGGCTCCGGATGCATAATATAATGTTTCTTCAGCACTCCTTTCCCACCATGTCATTTCTGAGCAAGCGGGTATCGGAAGGGTGGATGATGAACCGGATGAAGAGCAGCTTTCTCAAAAAGCTTATCAGGTGGTGGTTCTGATATGGAAAAAGGGAAGAAGACCAGGGACAGGATCCTGCAGGCCGCTTACCAGCTCTTTCTCAGGGAGGGCTACAGCGAAGTCACCCTCAACGAACTTGTAGCAGCCGCCGGTCTGACCAAGGGCGGGTTCTATCACCATTTCTCCAGCAAGGACGAGCTGTTCGCAGAGGTAGTGGACCGGTACCTACTCTCCTTCTACCGGCAGCTCAGGGATGAAATAATGAAGACCGGAGGAAGCGCCCGGGACAAACTCAAGACCCTCTGCGGCAGGGTCTGCTCTCTTCCGGCCCAGCTGCTCGAAGATGAAAGGGAGGAGCTGAAGTTCGGGTACTACATACTGATCTTCCAGGGAATCAAGCACTACCCCAGGTTCGTGGAGAAGCTGGCCTCGGTCTACCGTAAGATGCGCCATGCGGTGGAGGAAATACTCCTGGAGGGTGTACAGAAAGGAGAGCTCCGGCCCGGCCTGGACTGCGAAGCTGCGGCCTTCCAGATAATATCACAGGCCGAGGGTGCCCTGTTCATGTGGACCATGGATAAATCGATAGACCTTGCCGGGTACAACCGGAAGGCGTTCGAGAGTATCTGGGACTGTATCAGCCGCCCGGGGTAATAAGTATAACATCCTGCCAGGAACTAAGGTCCGCCGAAGTGCATTTACCTTATCAGTATCAGCTTCTGTCTGGATATGGATGTGCCGGCTGTTAGCCTGGCAAAATAGACCCCTGATCCGAGTCTTTCTCCCGAGCTTCCTCTGCCCTTCCAGTATAACTGATGGGCTCCCGCGGAGAAATGCCTGTCGGCCAGAACCCTGACCAGCCTCCCCGCCGGATCGAAGATCGTTATCCTGGCCCTCTGGCTCCTCGCCGTCTCGAACGGGATGGTAACAGAGGGATTGAACGGATTCGGGTAGGCGGGCATGAAACTGGCCGAAACAGACGGTAAATATTCACGCATTCCGGCTATGGTTCCGGGGACCCCCGGATAGAGACGAATCCTGCCGTCTTCGGCGCCAACCAACAGATCATCATGGCAGTCACCGTCCCAATTGCAGAGAAATGGTCTGGAGCGTGGAGTGCCTGAAAGATCTATCGGTATACCGTCAGCTTCAACCAGCTGGTATCCTGAGAAGACCGGGGCTGAATCGGACCCCTTGTTGCCGTAGAACAGGATCTGTCCTTCGGTATTTCCCACCAGAAGGTCCTTCCTGCCATCACCGTCGATGTCGGCAACATGCGGGCTGGCACGAAGCGACGGCACCACCAGATCAGCGCCGTCTTCCTGGATCGCTTCTCCGCTCCGGAAATCCCAGGAAGTATCGGTACCCTGATTTATGAACAGATATAATTTCCCATCCTTGGCGCCGCAGAGGATATCTCTGGCTCCGTCGCCATCCCAGTCGATAACAGTGGGGGTGGGCCTCTGCCCTACGTCGATCACGGTTTTAGAGCCGGTGGAGCCGGCTTCAAGAGGTGTTCCCGCATCAAACCTCGGATCGCCGTCGGTATTGATATTAAGATAGAGGATCAGTCTGCCTTCAGCATCACCAACCAGAAGATCCTTAAGGCCATCTCCGTTCGCGTATACTACGCGGGGGAACAGGCCCATTCAGCCTCCGGAGGGGCGCTCCAGGTCAGAGCCCTCAGACTGTGCGTAGAAGTAGCTCTGGAACTGAGGGGCGCCGGGTGCTCCCTGGTTCAGGTATACCCTGACCTTCCCCGGATCTATCCCCAGGCCTCCTTCTCCAACTATCAGATCGGGAAGACCGTCACCGTTCCATTCGATCAGTGAGGGGACAGAGAATCCGGGCACCGAGATCTCCGAGCCGCCCGCCTGGACGGTCTGCTCCGGTCCCAGGGGAAGACTCCCCAGAAGGGTCGAGCTGGAGAGCATCATAATCATCAGGACGGTGCCTGCAACGAATCCGGCGCGCGATCTATTCCTTTTCATCAGATTTAACCTCCGGTGTCATAAGTCAAGGATGGAGCACAAGCCCTCAGCCGCCTATGGACTGATCTCCGCAGCCGGATATATCAGCCAGGGTAATACCGGCAAGAGCTTCATCCACCGCCGAGACCACCGAGCGCCAGACATCCCGCGTGCTGCAGCTCTCGGACCTGGAACAACTTCCCGAATCCTCCACGCAGGGCATGATAGAAAGCCCCTCTTCCAGAACTGCCACTACCTCGTTCAGCGATATCTGCTCCGGCGGCCTGGCGAGAGAATATCCTCCCCCCTGACCTCTGTAGCTTTCGATCAGTGATGCCCTTCTCAGTGAGCTTAGTATCCTATCCAGGTATTTCTTGGATAACCCCTCCCTCTCGGCGATACTCTCGCAGGAGAGGGGAGCTCCCCCCTGCCGTGAAATTTCTACCATCGCTCTGAGGCCATATCTGGACCTTGTCGATATTCTCACATCTGCCTCCGCCAGTTTAGTATACTATTATAGTATACTACTCATCTTTTCTGAACTCAACAGAAAAAGGTAGAGGGGTTAAATAAATCGATAGCCATGGGGGAGGAAACAACCATTTTATGCTTTCTTCTGATCTCGCTGGCAGTATCTAATACCGTGGCCGAACCGATCGTTGGCTCCTTCTATTTTGCCATCGAGCTTGAGGGCACCGGCTGGTCCGGCGGGGGCTCCGGTTACAACGGCGGCACGTGGAATTTCTATGATTCGGGATGGATCAATCAATGGTTCTACGACCACCCCCCTTCGATCCGGCCAGGCCCAAAATCATAGATATTGAGTTCGACCTGGTGGCGTTGGGTCCGGGCTGACCCTCCCTGCTGGAAATCGCAGCGAACTGGTCCACCCCTGAATGGTCCGCCCTCGGTTACGGAGAGACCACCCCGCCTACCCCAGACCTGGCAGGCCCGGACGAGGATCTTTATTTTGAAAGGACCCTTCTGGCAGGAAGGATGCCTGATGGTTTTTTCTGCCCTGCCGCCTGCTTCCTAGCGTTCCTTTGATCAGTACCTGTTTTCAAGCCCTGCCTCTCGACATCCCTCTTCAGCCGTCGCAGATCGATCAGCATATCCTCTGAGGCCTGATACCTGTGGTCAGGATCCTTCTCCAGCGATCGGTTAAGAATATGCAGAAACTCCGAGGACAGATCCGGCCTGTATTTCTGAACCGGCTCCGGCTCATCGTTGAGGATCGAATAGATCATAGCCGATTCATACTCACCGCTGAATGGAAGCCTCCCGGTCAACATCTCGTAGAGCAGCACTCCGAAGGAGAAGATATCAGCCCGGGCGTCTACCTTGCGCCCCTGCAAATGTTCTGGAGGCATGTATGCGACTGCCCCCAGGGTGCTGGAAGCCCTGGTGATCCCGGCTGCACCGGCAATCCTGGCCAGGCCGAAATCCGTCACCTTGACCCGTCCACTCTCTGTAATCATGATATTCTCAGATTTGATATCCCGGTGTATGATCCCTTTCTGATGGGCCGCGCTGAGGGCTTCTGCAATCTGAATAGCAAAATCAACATCAGTTTCCATCTCCAGGGCTTCTGACCGGAATTTTTCCTTGAGGGTAATCCCTTCTATCAGCTCCATAGCTATGAATGGATTCTCGCCCTGGTCCTCAATCTCATAGATAACGCAGACGTTCGGATGGTTCAAAGCGGCGGCGGCCCGGGCTTCCCTGATAAACCTGGCCCTATCTGTGCCGCCGGAGGTCAGAGCGGGGGGCAGGAACTTCAGCGCTACCTCCCGGTCCAGTTTGGTATCGTAAGCCCGGTAGACCACACCCATTCCACCCTCCCCGATCTTCTCCAGAATCCTATAATGCGATATTGTCTTTCCCAGCATTTCCTGCTCTGCCCGCCTGCAGATAAGATTTCATAAAGTCAGCGGACTCCGTCGATAATCCCTTATTATGCATTAACTATGAATTAATATCCCTTTTTCGGTTACTATCTGAGATTATATGGATTTTGAAACAGATTGAAAACATAATTTCTGAAGAGTTTATCCCAGGCTGTATGATCCTTGAATACAAAAAAACGGGAGGGACAACAACGTCCCTCCCGCCGGTCAATGCTACCTCCGAAGGTGATCCTATCTGAGCAGAATCATCTTTCTGGTGGCGGTGAACTCACCGGCCGTAATCTTATAGAAGTACGTTCCGGAGGCGATATTCAGCGCCTCGAAACTCGCACGGTGTGTTCCTGCGGAGCGGTGACCGTCCACCAGCGTTCCCACCAGCCGGCCTGACGCGTCGTATACCTTCAGAGAGACATACTGCGCGCTGGGCAGTGTGAACGATATGGAAGTAACAGGGTTGAAAGGATTAGGATAGTTCTGGCCAAGAGTAAATTCCCTCTTCTCGGGTTCGGGCATGCCCATCTCCTGCTGCTTGGAGGGGTTCATGGCTTCAGCCAGCATTTCTTCCGCTTCGGCGCGGCTGCATACCCTTCTGGGGAATTCAACTACGCTGCCGTCGGGAAGAGCTGCGAAAAGCCCGAATTCTCTTCCTTCAATCTTATCTTCGCAATCAACCAGTTTGTCATTATCACAGGCCTTGTAATACGGGCTCATGAATCCACTGGCAAATACGACCGCTGAACCTCCAGCCAGGCCTCTGAGGTCTATATCGTAGAGACCCAGATAGTCGAAGTGCCAGTCTCCCAGCCCGGAGTAGTTACCGAGCACAATGGCGTTCTGCTTTTCAGGTTCCAGCGACTGGTAACCGGTCATATCTCCGTATTTGGCGTCATCAACAACCAGCTTGCCGAAGAAGACGTATACATCCACCATCGGAGCATCGGTCACTCCGTGAAGCGAGAAGAACTCGACCATTTCCGGATCTTCCGCGGCTTCCCTGGCCCCTTCCTTCAGGAATAGGGTGAAAGCAGTCGAACGGCCGTCCGGGTTAGCCGAGAACTTTGAAGGATCGAGCACTCCGTTGGCGACAGCCACGTAGGTCTTATCAGCTGTCAGTGTTACCGGTATGGTGGCAAGGATGTCGCCAGGGCCGGTACTGGTCCCCGGGGCCACTCCTATCGCCAGCTCCACATTGGCCGGAACGTCCAGATAGGGGGTAGCTTCCCTGAACCCGAAGTCGTCCTTGAACATCTCG
Organism: bacterium; assembly: GCA_014730075.1. Taxonomy (GTDB): domain Bacteria; phylum Krumholzibacteriota; class Krumholzibacteriia; order Krumholzibacteriales; family WJIX01; genus WJIX01. Next base: position 8,388 of record WJIX01000037.1, read on the forward strand.
CCATTCACATAGATGTCCACTACCTCC
>WJIX01000038.1 GCA_014730075.1 bacterium
ATGGAATGGGGGCCGGTTTCCATTTTCCCATGAAACCTGCTGGCAGAAAGAATGTTACCGGCAAGGATGCAACGGGGATGCGGCAGATCTTCCGGGAGGGGCACACGGAAGACAGATCGAAGATGCTGGACCTGATAGTTGAGAACCTCACCTCAGGAGCGAACGAGATAGAGGTTCTGGACGGGAGGGAGGAGCCGGGCAGGATTATTCCGGTTGATGCCCTGGAAAAGGAGTATGGAGCTTCCGTTGGACTATGCAATGAGAACCGGTTCCTGGTATATGAACTCAGCGTTCCTCTTGATATGATATGCGGGCCCGCCGGGTGCGCTGAGAAAGTGTCAGTGGTGCTGGAGACATGTGAAATTAAAATCCCTGAGAGGGGAGTAAAGCCTGGAGGAGAAGGGATGCCCGGGGAAAGAAGGGGCAGAATGCCTGGTGGAGGTGGGATGCCCGGAGGAAGAAGGATGGGAGGGGGACCGGAGTCAGCGGGCAGCTGGCGGGAGCAGTTCAAACTCAGTATAGATCTCGAGCTGGCCGGTAAATAATATTGATAATAATTCCGGGCCGGGATAGAAGGAAGATCATCAGGGGTTCAAGAGGTCATTCAGGCTGTTCCGGCCCGACAACAGGCAAGGCTTTTTCTGCGGCTGGGATATAATCGAACAAATAGAATTATTACTAATATTCCTGCACGGAATATGTTATAATATAATAACATAACTGGATTCCGGATCACTGGTGACGCCCCTGTTCACCTGCCGGAGGCCGCTGAGATACAGCAATAACTTGAGAATAATGCGGGAGATAGCTCAATGAAGTCAATAATTATAAAATCGTTTTCGGTTTTCATTCTTTCGATAATTATGACGCTGATTATTCCACCCCTGGCTGAGGCTGGAGATGATCCTGAGATCGAAGCCCTGCAGAGGGAAATAGATCGCAAAGGGTACCACTGGAAGGCTAAGAGAACGCACCTTACCGATATGCCGGAGGAAGAGTTCAGAGCAATGCTGGGAGCGAGAATTCCGGAAGAGCTCAGAAAGAGACTTGCGAGGGCGGGAAGGCAGTTTGAATACGAGGGCGTCGGCGGTACCGCCACTCCCTCCAGCTGGGACTGGCGTGATTTCGGAGTAGCCACTCAGGTAAGGGATCAGGATGGTTGCGGATCATGCTGGGATTTTGCCGGAATTGCCGCCCTGGAGGCAGTGATAGATATTAATGAGGGGACCGAGTATGATCTTTCCGAACAGCAGATTCTGTCATGTGCCACCCCGGGATACGGTTGCGACGGAGGATGGTACTCCTGGGCCTGGGAGTATATCACAGAGAACGGAGCGGTGCTGGAGAGCTGTATGCCTTACCAGGCGTCAGATACGGTAACGTGTAACGACGGCTCATGCGGTAGAGTGGCATCCACAGGAGGGTGGATTGATATACCGAATAATGTTGGGGCGATAAAAGAGGCTGTAATGGAATCTCCGGTGGCAACGACATTTACCGTTTACAGTGATTTCGGTTCTTACGGCGGCGGATGTTACGAACATGAAGGTGATGATCCGATCAATCACGCGGTAATTATAATCGGATGGCAGGATACCCTCTGCAACGGGGAGGGCGCCTGGCTGATCAAGAACAGCTGGGGTACTGATTGGGGATTATCCGGTTACGGTTATATCAAATACGGAACCTGCAATATAGGGACGGCAACACAGCAGGTTTTCTATAATCCGGGGAATAACCTGGTTTACCATGACAATGCCGTCGATGATTCCGGGGGTGACGGAGATGGCAGGATAGATCCCGCCGAGACCGCGGATATCACCGCCACGATCTTCAACGACATACTTTCGCCGGACCGTAACGGGGTGCAGGCGACCTTATCCTCGCTGACTCCGCTCGCCTCGGTGATAAGCTCCGGCGCGTCCTACGGAAGCATGAATGCCGGAGATTACGCGGATGGAACTCCATCCTATACAATACAGATGGATCAGTTTGCCACACCGGGGGATGAAATACCGCTGGCCCTGGATATCAGCGCCGATGGAGGATACAGCATCAGTGACACCTTCACCATACAGGTGGGGGACTGCCCCGTGCTCCTGGTGGATGATGATGCGGGCAGCAGCTTCGAGAGCTATTTTGAGGAAGCCCTGGATAACAACGGTTACATATACGAGATCTGGGAGGAGGATCAGAAAGGGTATGTTACAGCCGCGGAGATGCTGACATACACAGTGGTAGTCTGGATGACCGGCACTTCCGGAGATATAGAATATGAGAACAGGAATGCGATATCCGCCTTTCTGGATTCCGGCGGCAGGCTCCTGATATCCGGCCAGGATATCGGATGGCAGCTCAACCATGAGGGGTATGTCTCGGAGAGGACTTTTTACAATGATTACCTTCACGCAGATTACATTCAGGACGATTCCGGTTTCAGGTCTCTGGACGGGATAGCCGGAGATCCCATCGGTGACGGGCTCAGCTTCGATATTGGAGGCGGAACGGGAAGCGGAGACCAGGACTGGCCCAGTGAAATAGAACCGCTGGGTGGGGCAGCTCCGGTATTCGAATACAGCCCCGGTGCCGAAGGTGCCCTGAGGATCGACGGAACCCACAGAATGGTTTATTTCGCTTTCGGCCTGGAAGCTGTCAACACCTCTGATCGGAGGGACTCGGTGATGGCCAGATCCCTGGAGTGGCTGGCCGGGGGTATCTGGCCCGATCTCCAGCAGCCGGATGTGCAGGTGATGGGGCCGAACGGCAGCGAAGAGTTCTATTATTCACAGCAGGAAGATATTACCTGGGATGCTTCAGATAACGTAGGTGTCTCATCGGTGGATATTCTACTTTCCTGCGATGGAGGTAGTACCTTCGCTGATACCATAGCTGCCGGGGAGTCCAATGACGGATCTTTCACCTGGACGGTGCCGGACAGCAGCAGTACAGAGTGCGTCATCAGGGTAATAGCCAGAGATGCAGCCGGGCTGGCCCGGTATGACGATTCAGATCAGTCTTTTACCATTAATTCCTATACTGATTCCGAGGGCATCCCCACTGTAAGAAGATTCGCCCTGTCTCAGAACTTTCCCAATCCGTTTAATCCTGTCACCAGTATTGAGTTTGCCGTACCGAAGCAGGCCAGGGTCGCAATCTCGGTCTACGATATCACCGGAAGACTGGTGATAAAGCTGGTAGACAGGGATTTTATACCGGGGTCCTACCAGGTCGGCTGGAATGGAAGAAACGGAAGCGGAGCCGAGGTGGCATCCGGGATTTACTTCTACAGGATGAATGCTGGCGATGAATTCGTGAGTACCAGGAAGATGGTTCTCCTGCGATAGAGATTTATAGGGGCGTAGAGCTCTCTCCAGGGAGGACTGGTAGCCGCTGCATCTGTTATACCATGCTGGGGCAAATAAAAGTCTTGAACCTTCATCGTTAATAACTTAATCTATTAACAGGGAGAGAGGTGCTGTGGATTTCCCCGGGCTTCGATAAGAAAGACATATTGAAAAATAAACCCCGAAAATCTCAGCCGGATACCAAACGGAAAGGATATATGAACAGCTCCATGAAAGAACAAGAGAATGAAGAATTGAAGATTTATGAACTGAATAGCCGTGATGACATACCGGAATGGACAGATTTTGAATCTATGGCCCGGTTCCTTCACAAGAGCCTGATCCCCTTCGAAGACCCCCTGGAAGAGGTCAAGAAGGGAATCGATTATGCTCTTTCCTCCACTGGAGGGAAGGATGGATTCATAATATTTGCCGCCCGCGGCGATAAACCTGTGGGAGCGGTGGTGATGCTCCAGACAAATATGTCAGGATATGTGCCGGAGTTTCTGCTTCTGTTCGTGGCTGTCCGGCCGGATGAAAGGGGAAAGGGTATTGGAGGCAGAATAATCATGGAAGCGGTAAACAGGTGTGAGGGGGATGTCAATCTTCACGTGGAATACGACAATCCGGCCAAGCGGCTTTATGAACGCCTCGGTTTCGTGAATAAATACGCCGATATGCGTTATTTCAAGGGAGATCAGGATGAATAAGCTGATAATTAATCTTGAGGCTATGCATCACAACCTGATAACCATAAACAAGTGGATGGAAGAACAGGATGCCAGGTGGACCGTGGTAACCAAGGTCCTGTGCGGGCATGTTGAGACCCTGGAAGCCCTGGTACTCAGCGGGGTCCGTTCAATTGGAGAATCCCGTTTCAAGAACCTGGTCTCGTTCAAGGAGTATATACCGAATCTGGAGACCTGGTATCTAAGGATACCCAGCATGTCGGCCATAGAGGAGATAGTACGCTATGCCAATATAAGCCTCAACAGCGAGATGGATATAATCGAAGCCCTCAACAGGGAGGCCAGAAAGCAGGATGTGATACACCGGGTTGTTATTATGATTGAGCTGGGGGACCTCAGGGAGGGGATTCTGCCCAGCAGCCTGATAAAATTCTACAAACATATCTTCGAACTTTCCAATGTCAATGTTATAGGGATCGGGGCCAATCTGGGCTGCCTGGCGGGGGCTGTTCCCAACGTGGACCAGTTCGTACAGCTCCAGCTATACAAGGAGCTGCTGGAGTTGAAATTCGGAAAAGAGATGCCCCTGATCTCAGCGGGGTCCACAGCCACCCTTCCAATGGTGATAGACAAGTCCCTCCCAAAGGGGATTAACCATTTCAGGATAGGAGAGGGTGTTTTCCTTGGGACCGACCTGATAAACGGGGGAACACTCCCCAATCTGAGGAATGATACGGTTATACTCAGGGGGGAGATTATAGAGATAAAGAAGAAGAACCTGTTGGCTTCGGTGGAGACCGGTAACTCTACCCCGTTCGAGACCACCGTGGATGATGAGGATTATGAGCCGGGGCAGAGAGGATACCGTGCCCTTGTCAATGTGGGCCAGCTGGATACAAACGTTAACGGGCTTATAACGCAGAACCCATCGCACAAGATTGCTGGTGCCAGCAGTGATATCACCGTGGTAAACGTGGGAGAAAATCCCTCCGGGTTGAAGATCGGCGGGACCATAGATTTCCGGCTGGATTACGCCGCACTGCTCGGTTTGATGAGCAGTGAATATGTGGAGAAGGAGGTTGAACCAGGAATAGATGAATTCAAGGAACTGGTTAACAGAGAAGGGAAATTATCGATCCCGCTGCCTCTTGAGTAGAGTAAATCCGCTATTGATAATTCTATTATTCCAATAAAAACGAGTTATGAGTGAAAGACTGATCCTCTGGGGAATTGTAATAGCTTACATGGTATTCATCTTTCTCAAGGGTGTTTCCAAGGCAAGAAAGATTGGAGACGCGGACGATTTTCTGGTGGCGGGACGGAGTGTGGGATGGTTCTTCCTGTTCTGCACAATGGGAGCGACTGTGATAGGGGGTGGATGCTCCATAGGAGCGATTGCCAAGACCTATGAGTGGGGGATATTGATGCTTCTGGTTTCCACTGGCTGGTATCTCCATTTCATCTTCAGCGGTCTTTTTGTTGCCCCCAGATTCAGAGACGCCGAGTTGTATACCGTGGCCGGATATTTCGGGCACCGTTTCGGCGAGAGGTGCCGCTTCATTGTCCTGATCCTCTCTCTTCTCTTTTCAGTATTCATAGTAGCGGCTCAGATGGCCGCGTTTGGCAGCGTGCTGACAGCTATACTCCCCGATTTTGCTGCAGATACCGCAAATGTCCTCAGACTGGCCATCCTGGTGGGTGGATTGATGGTGGTAATATACAGCACAGCGGGGGGGCTTTTCGCGGTTATTCATACGGATGTGTATCAGTTCATAATCCTTTTGGCCGGATTCGCTATTACCCTGGTGTTCTGCATACCTGATATCGTAACCTCATGGAGTACCGTGCGGGATACAGTAAAACCGGAATTCTTCATGCTGGAGGGAGGTAAGGGTTGGATTTTCCTGATAACAACTTTTCTGACTTTCCTCTTCGGGGAGACATTCGCTCCGGGATATGCTACCAGGTATTGCGTGGGCAGGAATATCAGGGAGACCAAGAAAGGTATTGCGGGGGTGGGTTTCTTCCTGGCAATATTTTTCCCGGTAGTTCTATTCTTTATTGCCCTTTACGCCAGAATACACTTTCCGGAGATCGAGCCTCAGCTTGCTCTGCCCAGTGTCATCCGCCAGCTTAACAACCCGGTTATTGGCGGGGTAATCATAGGAGCTCTCCTTATGGCGGTGATGTCTTCGGCCGACTCGGCATTGAATTCTTCCACTGCAATCTTCGTCAAGGACCTCTTCGAGCACCAGCTGGGATGGGAGGACCAGGGTGACGGCAGGATGCTCAAACTGGCCAGGATATGTTCAGCCTCCCTCGGGCTGGCATCGATCGTGGTGGCTATTATCTGGTCTGATATTATCGGATTGCTTCTCTTTACCTACCACCTGTGGGCACCCGCGATTATCGTGCCCATAGTTGTAGGCGTGTTCTACGGTGAGAGGTCCAGGCAGCTTAATTCACATATTATGATAGCGATGCTTGCCGCCATAGGCGGGACCCTGGCTTACCGTTTTACATTTTACAGCGGTTGGGTCGATACGGCAGGTTTCGGAAAGGTGTTGAAAAAGATACTGACAATAGACCCCGCGGTGGTGGGAGTAATTATATCCCTGCTGGTATTCACAATCATCAGAGTATTCTCCAGGGTTTTTCCGGAAGATAGAAGGAACAACCCTACTCCATGAAATCAAATATAAGGTCCCGGTATTTGATGGAAGCACCCAGATTGGATTCAATGTAATCCCTTCCGGTCCTGCCCCTGCGTACAATTAAATCCCGGTCCGATAGCATGGCTGACACTTCTTCCACCAGGCGCTCAGGTGATTCTACCACCGACCCGGCACCCAGTGCGGCAAGCTCTTTAGCTTCATGGGAGTTGTCTATTCCTGGTCCGAACAGGACTGGAAGCCCGAGTACCGCCGGCTCAAGTACGTTATGAACCCCCGCTGAGAAAGCCCCGCCTACGTAAGCGATAATGCCGGCACGGTAAAGTTCAGCCAGGTAACCTATCCCGTCAGCTATTATCACCGGGGGATTCATCCCTTCATCCAGATTCGACAGGGCGGCGGGTGAGAGGGATCGCGCGCGTCCCCGATCAATAACCTCTGCCACCCTTTCCGGGGTGGGTTCATGGGGGGCAATAATCAGTGATAGGTTGCTGAACCTTTTCTTCAGTACGGAGTAACCGTTAAGCAGAAGTGATTCATCGCCTGGCCAGGTACTTCCCGCTATTATATATTCGGACCCGGATGGAAGGGCAGGCACCGGAAGGGCGCTGCCTCCTTCCGTGATCCTGCGGTATACCTGATCGAATTTGGTGTCGCCGCCGGTTATTATGCTGGCGCCTGGAGAGCACTTTCTGAATCGTTCCGCTTCTTCATCGGTGGATGCAGATATCAGTTCCAGGGCGGAATATAGCGGCCCGTAGAACCAGCTCCCAGCCCTTGAATATCTCCCTGAACTTTCCGAAAGCCCCGCTGCAATAAGTATCTGGCGTATACCCCTCCCGGACGCTGCCAGAATCAGGTTGGGCCAGAGATCATATTTTACGTAAACTATCAGGTCGGGTTCCAGAGTGTCCAGGCAGAAACGGGCATTTGCGGGAGTATCCATGGGAAGGTAATCTACGAACTTAATCATATCTGACTCTGAATCTGCAAGGAACTTGCGGTAATTTTCCATGCCGGAGGGGGATGAGAAGGTCAACGCAATCTCAATCTCTGTGGAATCGTTTTCGGTAAGCAGCGATATTACCGGTTTTGCCTGAAGGAACTCACCCACAGACGCAACATGGAACCATATCTTCCTGCTCCCCGGGCTGAAGCTCCCCGCGCCGGTTATCCACCTGGCTCTAATGCGGCGCCGTGCGCTTGCTCTCCGGGCAAACTTACTGTTGAAGAGCCCGGCTGCGCCTGACAGGGCCTGGATAGCTCTCACCAGAGCTGAATAGAGGAGGATGACTGTTCTATATATCACCGGATGACCGACTTTCCGTTCTCTTTACGTTTCTCTTCAGGTTCAGGATGGAAAGAATACTTTCCAGGACCGATTCAGGTTTGATTGAGTCGAGGCATAATTTCTCAGGATAGCGGCAGGGCCTGGCCCCGTTCCTTGAGCAGGGCCTGCACTCCGCACCGATCTCCAGGACCCTGCTCTTCGCCATCCGCGGATAGAATCCAAACTCTCTGACGGTCGGGCCGAACAGTGCCAGAACGGGAGTACCCACCAGCTCTGAAAGATGCAGCAGGGCCGAGTCGTTGGTCAGTAGAAGGTCCGACCTGCCTAGAATAGAAGCCGTTTCCAGTATGGAGAGTTTTCCTGCGGTATTTACCAGTCTTTCTTCAGTAGATCCGGATATCCTCTCTGCCAGCTCAACCTCTTCCCGTCCACCAACAATTACCGTATTGAATCCCATATCAGAAACCCTTTTTATGATCTCCCTGTAGTTCTGTTCGCTCCATCTCTTGGTATCCCATCTTGCACCTGGCGCAACCGAGAGAGTAATTTCCGCCTCGGGGTCGAGTTCCTTAATGAAATTCCCGGCCCTTAATTCAGCATCCGCTGGTAATTGAAAGGGGGGTAGATCTTTGTCTTTACTGAGGCCAATCTTCCAGGCCAATTTCATGTAACGGTCATGCTGGTGGGTTATCTCATGGTAAAGGTTTATGCCGAATTTAATCAGCAGGAATTTGCGCAACTGCTCCTTCTTGAGCTGTGCCTTTTTCTCAGCGGGGATACCCCAGTAGAGTATATTGCTTCTTATGACGTTGTGAGCGTCGATTACTATGTTATAGCGGCGCTTGCGCAGGCGGTTTTTCATCCGCAGAAGTTCGGATAGGCTTCCCCCCTTCAGGGTATGAATACTGTTTACCAGCTGATACCCTGAAAAAAGCCCGGAGTATTTATCCTTGGTCGCGATATCTATTTCCCCCCGGGGAAATGCTGCCCTGAGGTGCCGCAGAAGCGGAATCATCAGGATGAGGTCTCCCAGCGAGCTGAATCTTATTACCAGAATTCTGATTTTTGTTTCTCTCATTATTCAAAGATTATGAAGGCAGAATACAGAGAATAAAGATTATCAATATAATGAATATATAAGAGATATATGGAGAAATGTCTATGTTATTAAGGGAGTGATATGAGTAATATCTGGATATTCTAACGTATAATTTGATTAATAAAGGGGAATTGATTATATTCGATTGTGAATTTTAGTTATTCTACCCAATTAATAATAGAGAGAGTGCGATGAAGAATAATGAAGTCATTGGTGAACGCCTCAAGAAGTACCGTCTTCAGAAAGGTATGACCCTTAAGAAAGTGGAACGCAAGGCCAGTGTTTCCGCTACTCATATTTCAGAAATAGAGAGGGGCATGACTTCCCCTACCATCGGGGCGCTTTCAAAACTGGCGGGCGCAATTGATGTAGACCTGGCCCGGATAGTCCGTCAGGAGGAGTACGCCCCCTTTTCCATAGTGGGCGAAAAGGAAAAGAAGAAGATGAAGTTCGAGGAATGGGGTGCCTCCTATTTCTCCCTGATCAAGGATATGGCAAGGCCGCAGTTCTCATTTCTTGAAGTGGAGCTGGCCCCCGGAGTAAAGAGGCCGGAAGAGACCAGCACTCACGCAGGGGAGGAATTCGCCCTGGTTACCAAGGGAGTAATGGAAATTATTATCGGATCAGAGAAGTATATCCTCAAGGAGGGTGACAGCATTCATTACCGGGCGGACCAGCCACATGCCATGAGGAACATAGGGGGAGTCGCCTGCAGGGCGATATGGATTACCTTTCCCCCCTATACATTGTAGTCTGATTATTATTAAAAAAGATGGGCAAAAAAATGATTGATACCGCGGAAGTCGGCAGAAGGATCAAGAAGATCAGGGAATCCCGCTTCATGACTCTCAAGGATGTGGAGAGGAAGGCAAGGATATCGGCGACACATGTCTCCGAAATAGAGAGGGGTATGACCTCTCCGACAATCAATATACTTATCAGAATAGCTGAAGCCCTGGAAAAGGATCCCGCTTATTTCGTGGAGCAGCAGGAGCTGGAGGATGTTTCATTCGTATCATATGAGGACCGCGAGACAGATCAGATGGAAAAGAAGGATGGCAGTTTCGTAAAATTGACCAGGTCTATCCCGGGAGGGAGGATAACCGCCCGGCTGATAACCCTGGAACCGGACGGGAGCGGTAAATTCGATCAGCACACCCATGAGGCGGATGAAGCGGCACTGGTCCTGGAAGGTGAGATAACTTTTCGTCTGCGGAAGAGAAATTATACTCTCAAGAAAGGCGAATCTATATATATAGTAGGTACATACGAGCATGATTACGTTAACGCTCTGGCGAACGGCAAATCCAGGATGCTCTGGTTTGGAGCGGACCGTAACATAAGATGAGCCAGCAGCCCGGCACTATCCTGATCTTCCCGCCTGGCCACCTGCTGTAAATGATATCATAGAATGGGAGATACTCAGTCCTACCCGTGGATTCAAATCCATGCCAAACAGACGATGAACAGAATCCGGGAAATTACCCTGAAACCTTTGAGAATACAATTATTCCGGCATGAAACTTCCATACAGTTCCTTGTTTAACTGGTAAATTCAGCGGGGATTTTTATTGACATAATGATTTTTTACTATCTATAGTAAATCGCAAGAGCTTTATCAAGGGGGTGACAATTGGAGAATAACATTAATGAAGATTACAACCGCCAGGAGTTTTTGTTTCAGCACCTGATAGCGATGTTTCAGACTCTTGCCCTGCAGCAACTGGGCAAGCTGATTAATCCCATGACCGGAGAGACCGAGCGGGACCTGAATCAGGCCAGGATAACAATAGATATGATTGATATGATCAGGGAAAAGACCAGAGGGAATCTTAATAACACCGAGAAGCAGGTCCTGGACAAGGTGTTGACGGAACTTCAGATGAATTATGTCACCGAGAAGGAAAGGAAGGAAGAGGAGTCGGAAGGGGAGAAGCAGGAGAAAAAAGAGGAGTCACCCGGTCCGGAAGATAATGATGGGGAGGATCAGGAAGAAGTGAGTGAAGATGAGAATGGCGGAGAAGAGAATTGACCTTTTCCCGCTGTTACCCGGGGTGATGATTGAGCTAATTTTTTTGAAGGAGGAGTTATGATGAAATCTATAGTGGTTCTGCTGCTTATGGCGGCTTTGATAATTCCCCCCGTGGAGGGGAATGCCAACAGAGTGTCATGGCAGGGTACCAGCGGAATGCTGAGGTTGTACGACGCAGGGACTGTGGGAAACGGCAAACTGATCTTCTCCATGGGGACATCGTATTACCGCCGTTCCGATATGCTTCTGCAGCCAGGCCTGGGGGGGTTCTACTTTGATTCCGGTGATGACGGGCCCAGGGTGGACTACAACTTCTTCATTTCCAGGGCCGGATTAACACTTGGACTGAGCGATTACGTGGAGCTGTCCACAACCATCGATGTAAGAAACTGGATTATGCAGGTGCCGGATGCCTATTCTGACAGCCTGGAATCGGTGTACAAGGGTGGATTGGGTGACACAAGGGCCAATGTCAAGTTCCGTATACCCCTTCCTTCTGACTACTTCAAGATGGGAATTCTGGGTTCAACCAGCTTCCCCACAGGTAACAAGGACAGGGGTTTTACTACCGACAAGATCGATTACAGTATAACCGGACTGTTTACCGTGGATATAATGGATATCGAAAATTTCGTTCCCACCAGGCTGCACCTGAACACCGGGTATTATTTCAACCGCAATGAAGAGAACGGTTACGGAATATTGAATCCGAATAACCCCAGTACCAGCGGTTTCGGAGTACCGGCATATCCGGCAGTGCCGGAGGGGGAGAACGATAACTTCAACGATTTCTTCCGGCTGGGAACCGGGGTTGAATTCATCCTCAAGGAGAGATCCCGGATCTTCCTGGAGTTTACCTGGGATGAATTCCTGAATTACGAAGCTCCGCCGGGGATGTCGGTCAACAGCAATATATACAACATAACTCCAGGCTTCAGTATCGCTTCGGAGAGGAACGTGGAGCTTATGATGGCCATGGATATCAACCTCAACTCGGAGGAGAGCGTTCCCGTTACCGATCCGCCCGAGTGGACCGCCTACTTCATGCTGTCATACGGCGGCCATGTGATACCTCAGGACCAGGACAGGGACGGGATTGAAGACAGGCTGGATAAATGCCCTGAGGAACCGGAGGATGTGGATGGGTATCAGGATGAGGACGGCTGTCCAGAACTGGATAATGATAACGATGGAATCAAGGACAGTGAGGATGAATGCCCGAACCTGGCGGAGGATTTCGATGGTTTCGAAGATGAGGATGGTTGCCCCGACCTGGACAATGACGGAGACGGCATAGAGGACACCGAAGACAGGTGCCCCAATGAGCCTGAAGATTTTGACGGGACCGAGGATACTGACGGATGTCCCGATATTATTCAGGACACAGACAAGGATGGAGTTCCGGATGACACCGATGAATGCCCCGAGAAGAAGGAAGACCCGGACGGATATCAGGATAATGACGGCTGTCCGGACCTGGACAATGACCTCGACGGTATTCTCGATACCGAGGACCAGTGTATAAATGAGCCTGAGACTTTCAATGGTTATAAAGATGAGGACGGCTGTCCGGATACCAAACCGATTCAGCAGGAATTCATCCTCAAGGGAGTTCATTTCGAGAGCGGTTCTTCGAAACTTACTCCTGACTCCTACGCTATTCTGGACAGGGTGGTAAAATCCCTGATGGCATATCCGGAAGTAAGAGTTGAGATAAGAGGGTACACTGACAGCGTGGGCAGCTGGGAGTTCAACCTGAAACTATCCAGGAAGCGTGCCGAATCGGTCAGGCAGTATCTGATTAATTCCGGTATCAGTTCCGACAGGCTGGTAGCGGAGGGGTACGGCGAAGCCGACCCGGTGGAATCGAACGAGACAGCCAGCGGGAGGGCTTCCAACAGGCGGATAGAATTCCACCGTCTTAATTAAAGCGATATACTGGAGAAGGGCCGCGGAGACCGGATCCGCGGCCCTTCAAGATTTATTGTTTCCCTGTTGTCTGGCCGAGGCCGGATCTGATCCTCTCAGGAGGAGGATTTCTTGGTTTCCTGCCAGAGCTTTTCCATACTCTCCATGTCCAGTTCCCGAAGAGTGGTTCCACGCTCCCTGGCCATCTTCTCCATCTTCCTGAACCTGCTGATGAATTTCTCTACGGTGGTGGAAAGGGCCCCCTCCGGGTCTACCCGGTTGTGAAGGGCAAGGTTAACCATGGTAAAGAGTATATCGCCGGTCTCCTCACGGATATGATCAATATCGCCCCCTTCGGTGGCTTCCCGGAGTTCCTCAATCTCCTCTTCGATCTTCTCCATTATCCCCTCCTGGTCGGGCCAGTCAAAACCGGTATTAACAGCTTTTCTGGAAACAGATATTGCGCGGCGCATCGGCGAGAGACTCTCAGGAACCGAGTCCATCAGGGATGCATTCTCCTTGCCTGAGTTCTTTACCTTTTCCCATTCCGAGATGCTTTCCCTCACTGTTTCGGCCCGGGAACCGGAGAAGACATGAGGATGCCTCATGCGGATCTTTTCATGGGCCGAAGATATAATTGAAGCCAGTGGTATATTCCGCTCCTGGAAGAAGAGATAATGTATGTATATCAGCACATAAAGTGTATCTCCAATTTCCTCGGCGATCCCGTCCTGATTCCCTTCCGTCACCTCGTTCTGCAGTTCGTAGGCCTCATCGATGAGGTAACTGGCCAGGTCAGAGATCGACTGCCGACGGTCCCAGGGGCAACCATTTTCGGAACGAAGGATATTCAGCGTGCTGTGGAAAGCTCTGATCTGTTCATCGATTCCTTTCTCTTCTCTGCTCATCTTGACTCCTTCCACCCGGAATAGGTTACCCGTAATCGGGGGTATAAGAACATCTGAAATTGAATAGTATCACAGATAGTGTTAATATAAAGGTTTGTTTAATGGTTGCGAAAGAAACGAAATACAGGTACCCGGAACGGTTGCATCCTTCAGAGGAAAATATTCCGATATGGACTTTATAACGATAAAAGGCGCGCGCCAGAACAACCTTAAGAATATCGACCTTAAAATACCGCGTGACAGGATAACTGCTGTTACCGGTGTTTCCGGATCGGGAAAATCTTCCCTGGCCTTCGATACCATATACGCAGAGGGCCAGAGAAGATATATTGAATCACTTTCCACCTATGCCAGGCAGTTTCTGGAAAAGCTAGAGAAGCCTGATCTCGACAGTATAACCGGAATTAGCCCGACCATAGCGATACGGAGAAAGAACACCGTAAAGAGCGGCAGGTCTACGGTGGGTACCGCCACCGAGATATACGACTGCCTGAGGTTGCTCTATGCCAGAATTGGAATTACCTTCTGTCCTGACTGTTCTGTTCCGGTAAGTTCCTATTCGCCCGGGGAGGCCGCGGACAGCGTATTAGAAGGGTCTGCAGGGAAGAAGGTATATATACTTCTACCTTTCGGGGAGGGTGAGGATAAGGAATGGAGCCACAGGAAGAAGTATCTCCTGTCCAGGGGTTACCTTCGCCTCCTGATTTCCGGTGATCCGGTAAGGATCGAGGAGCGGGAAGAAGCACCGCCCGGGAGGACGGTGGTCCTGATAGACCGGGTAACCGCCTCCGGGAAGAAACGGAAACGAATTATTGAGGGAGTGGAGCTGGCCTACCGGGAGCATGGGGAAGCGGTGGAGGTCAGAGAGGTTAGCGGAAAGAAGAATTACATTTTTACAGACAGGCCCACATGTCACAGCTGTGGGAAGGTATTCAGAGAACCCACTCCTCTGCTCTTCTCGTTCAACAGTCCCTACGGCGCCTGCCCCGACTGCAAGGGTTACGGAGACCGGATGGAATTCTCAGAGGAGATGATCGTTCCTGAACCGGAGAGGTCGATCAGGAAGAAGGCGGTAGACCCCTGGGCCAGGGCGAGGTTCGATTACTTCTACCATCAGCTCCTTGATTTCTGCCGCAGGCAGGATATCCCGGTCAATACCCCTTACCGCAACCTCGATACTGAAGACAGAAAGAAGATCCTGGAAGGGGAGGGTGATTATATCGGAGTAATACCCTTTCTGGAGAAGATGCGCAGGAAGGCATATAAAAAGGGTCACCGCTTCTTTACCAGAAGGTATATGGCGTTTACCACCTGCAGAAGTTGCGGGGGGAGGCGCCTGAGGCCCGAAGCCGAGAATGTAAGAGTTGGCGGTTACACCATAACGGAACTAAGCAGTATGACCCCGGAAAATGTTCTTGGTGTGGTAGAATCACTGGATCTGGACAGCAGGGAAGAGGCAATCTCACGGGATCTCATGAACGAACTTACCTCCCGCCTCAAATTCATGATCGATGTAGGCCTGGAATACCTGACTCTCGACAGGGTTTCCAGAACTCTTTCAGGTGGTGAGGCGCAGCGGATAAACCTTGCCAATTCAATGGGTGCCAACCTGGTAGATACCGTTTATATCCTGGATGAGCCGTCGGTGGGCCTTCACGCAGCCGATAATGACAGGCTGATAAGTGTTATGAAGAATCTCAGGGACAGTGGCAATACAGTTATCGTGGTTGAGCATGACCCCAATATAATCCTGGCATCGGATCATCTGGTAGACCTGGGACCGGCTGCGGGAAGCGGCGGCGGTGAGGTGGTGTTCAGCGGTGATACCGGGAAGTTGGAAATGAAGGATGCTCAGCAGTCCAGGACCCTGGATTGTCTATTCAGCAGTAAGTGCAGTCCGGGGATGAAAGTAGGGAAAGCCGAGTTTTCAGGTTCTGTTCACCTGGAAGGAGTAGGAACACATAACCTGAAGAACCTGGATCTTGATATTCCCCTGGGCGGGCTGGTGGTGATCACGGGAGTCTCAGGTTCGGGGAAGAGTTCTCTGGTGGTGGATACCCTGAATTCGGTCTTTTCCGGCAAGAGTAATCCGGAAGCCCGAATGGAGGGCTTCCGGGTTGAGGGCAGGGTTGACAACTGTTCGCTGGTGGACCAGAAGCCTATCGGTAACACTCCCCGGTCGAACCCGATTACCTTCATCAAGGGTTTTTCCTACATCAGGCAGCTGTTTGCCGGGCAGAAAAAATCGCTGGAACGGGGATACAAACCGGGCCGGTTCAGCTTCAATAAACCGGAGGGGAGATGTTCAAGGTGCCGCGGGATGGGTTACCGCAGGGTCGAAATGCATTTTATGGCCGATCTATTCGTGCCCTGCGAGGAGTGTGGTGGAAAAAGGTATAACTCCGAAACGCTTGACATAAGATACAAGGGCAGGGATATCAGCGAAGTGCTGGAGCTTACCGTCAGCGAAGCGAAGCTCTTCTTCGACCGGGCTCCGAAACTGGGAGAGAAATTATGGATGCTCTCGGAGGTGGGTCTGGGGTACCTGAGGCTGGGACAGCCATCCAATACCCTCTCAGGGGGAGAAGCCCAGAGGATAAAGATTGCCAGGGAGCTTTCCGAGAGCGGAGGACAGAAGAATCTGTATATAATGGATGAACCTACCACCGGCCTTCATATGAGTGACATAGACAATCTGCTGAGAATATTTCAAAAGCTTGTAGATTCGGGGCACTCTCTGGTAGTAATAGAGCATAATCTTGATGTGATAGGTTCTGCCGACTGGGTGATCGATCTTGGGCCCGGTGGAGGAGAGAGCGGGGGAGAGGTAGTGGTGGCCGGTCCTCCGGAACAAATAATGGCAGCGGCAAGTTCGATTACCGGCAGGTATTTGAAGGAATACTTCAAAGGAGGTTCAAAATGAAGGTGCTTGTAACCGGAGGGGCCGGTTATATCGGGAGCGTGGTAGCCGAATACCTGATCGAAGAAGGGTATGAGGTCGTTATTGCCGATGATCTCTCTACCGGGCACAGGGATGCGGTGGACCGTAGAGCCAGTTTTGTGGAATTGAGCCTCCTGGATGGAGAATCAGTCAGGCATATTCTTTCGGATGGGATAGGGGCGGTTCTTCATTTCGCGGCGTTTTCTCTGGTCTCGGAGTCGATGAAAGACCCTCTGAAATATTACCGGAACAACATTTGTGGAGCGGTAAATCTGGTAAATGGGATGGTGGAGTCGGGAGTAAAGAATATAGTTTTCTCTTCCACCGCGGCGGTATATGGAGAACCGGAAGGAGTTCCCATCACTGAAGATTCCAGGCTCCTCCCGGTAAATCCCTACGGCAAAACCAAGCTGGCGATTGAGGCCCTTCTTGAGGATGCCCGGCCAGCATACGGCATTAAATCTATCTCACTGCGATATTTCAATGCCGCAGGAGCTACCGACCTTCACGGAGAAGACCACCGCCCGGAATCTCACCTTATTCCGATAATTCTGGACGCCGCGGAAGGCAGAAGGGATAAACTGACAGTATACGGGGGCGATTATAATACAGGAGATGGGACCTGCGTGCGGGATTATATACATGTCAGAGACCTTGCCGCAGCCCATATTCTGGCTCTTCGGAAACTGGAGGAAGGTATAACCGGACCTTTCAACCTGGGAAGTGGTAACGGCTTTTCTGTACTGGAGGTTATAAGAGCCGCTTCAGATGTTACCGGAACACGGGTCCCATATTCCATTGGAGAGAGGAGAGAGGGTGATCCGGCAGTCCTGATAGCTTCCAGTGAGAAGGCGCAGAAGGTACTGGGGTGGAAGAGAACTCACACCGGTATAGAGGATATCATCCGGGACGCTTACCGGTGGCGCGGAAAGTACCCCGGAGGTTATACTGATTAAGTCCAGGGGTTGCGACGGTTTTAACGAACGGATGGAACTATTTTTTCCACCTGGCAGAAATAATTCCCCATGCCTCCGCAGATCGACAGGGAATAAAATATCAGACTCTCACCATAGCATCATATAATACATTATAAATAAACAATTTACCGTTACAGTCGTCGGCGCTCTGGTTTTGTGCGGCCGGACATAGGTAGATCTTAGGGTGGCATGCATATTGCGCCTGCAGGGAGTGTATTTGTACGCTTATATCATAAATAAGGTGATTTTGCATGCCCCTGACTGGAAATTTCAGCATTCTAAGCCGGATAAGAGAATCGGGGACCTCCACCATAAGTTCTTTCCTGATGGCGGCGGACTCCGCCCTCAGAGAGGAGTATGAAGGGGTTGCCGCTACCGCGGTGGAGTTAACGGGTGAGAAATATATTGTCCTGTTCGATTCATCATCCATTGGACCGGAGGCCGTAGAGAAATTATTTGGCCTGGGGAATATGGGTGATTACAGAAAGAGGGTTATCAGCGGGGAAGGGTCTCAGCCACAGAACCTGCCTGAAATGGAATTGATTAGAATACCGCTCAGTATGAATGGAGATAAGTGCGCACTGTTCCATGTACTGGCTGAGCGGAAACCGGAACCGGTAATATCTCCCTCGGCAGTGGAGGAACTGGCTGAGGTTCTTTCGATTGAAGTATGCTCCCGGATATTGCAGGGCCAGGGCGGAAGACCCGGAAACCAGAGCCGGGAGCTTAAGCTTGAGCTTATAGAGGGTATCTGCGACAGTAAACTGATGAGAGTAGCCCTGGAGAGAGCAATGGAGCTGACAGGTGCTCAGATTAGTGCTTTCTACACAGGGACCGGACCCAGAAAAATCGATATAATGCTGGATGGGAGAGAGCTGGCCCCGCTTGTTCCCTTCATAACCAGTAAAACGATAAACGCCTACGGCTGTTATGCCAACAGCAAGATTGACAGGGAGGAATACCGGGAAAAGGTTTATTACCGTCAGAGCCAGAGG
>WJIX01000039.1 GCA_014730075.1 bacterium
ATCCCATACCCACCGGTCATCTGAGATGAGGGGGAAATACTCACGGTCTTCCTCCAGGTGAAGCCTCTCGGTATATCTGTCCACCGCAATCGGCGGCGGGGTGCTGGCGGGGCTGACATCCAGGCTGCCCATTCTCTCCGCATCCTGCTGGAACGTCCCGCCCCAGCTCATCCAGTAGACGTTATTATCTTCGTAGATATGGTCATACCGTTCATGTCCGGAAGCCTGAGGGTCCAGATAATCGGTCCAGCCCCTCACTCCCACACCATAGAACAGCACGAAATCATCCGGCCCGAAAGTCCCGTCATCCATTCCCACAAGCTTCAGGGCATGCTGGTTCATGCTGTAACCGGGCTCGAAACTACCGCCAGCGGAGATGGAAGCGGGCTGCTGGAAGGGATTCTCGAAACCGCTGAAGTAGCCTCCGGAAAACAGCCTTATACCGGCAGGGTCGATTTCCATCGGATTGATTCCAATATCTACCAGATCCTGGTAACTCACGCTGTAGATCCCGGGCCCGCTAATCTCAAGCCTTATCCAGTCCGTTGACCTTCCGAACATGTAACTGCCCCGCGGCGCCCCCGCTTTATCCGTCTTGATCTCATCTGCCGAGCCGGCTCCCATTACGAAATAGGGGAGCCCGGCTCCTCTTACTTCTCCGGATGCACGGTGCGATATCCGGAAGACCAGACGGGAAGCGTACACCAGCCGGCCCCTCTCTTTCCGGTATATCACCGGCCTTATCTCTACCAGGGCCAGGGGGTTCTTCCGGTATATTCCCGTCCTTCTGAGAAAAACAAAACTCTCTTCCTCGAAGGGGATAACCCCCGGACCGTTCCACAGAAGTTTCTCCGGTTCTGTTTCGGACCGGAACAGGACCGGCTTTGCGCCGTTGATTATTTCGGTATCCGTATCCACGATATCAATTCTTATATCGTCAGTTGATCCGACCGAAAAGAGGTATCTTCGGGACGGAAGTATGGGACGGCCGTCAGTCCTGTCCAGTGTGAACCCTGAGACCTCTATCACCACATTTTCAGCCCCTGACCCGCCCGCGGGGATGATACTGTAGCCCGGATTGGTCACTTCCACCAGTAATCCACGGCTGTCCGAATCCAGAATCCTCACCACCGGCTCCGAGCTTGCTGCCGGGGTAGAAATCGCTGCCAGGACAAGTATAATCAGAAATCTTCTCATCTGTTACTCCATAACAAAAAAGTTACCACGGCGGCCGTGAATATTACCTGGGCTGCAAGGTTTATCTTACCCGCCTCTCTGCCATGCGGTATCATGCCGCTATGAGAGGGAAATATCCTGTGCTTACGGTCCATCACGCCGGTCTTCCAGAGCAGGTTTTCCACGTCGGGCAGAACCGCCACCAGCCCTCCCGTACAAATGGCCGCAGTACAGCTTCTTCCTGCAATCAGAGCGGCCAGGACAAGGGATCCAAAAATTATCTCCAGCCACACATTCTCAAAATCGAAGTGGGGGAGAAAATCCAGAAGAACGTGACTGACCAACCCCAGCAGAGCAGCTGATGCCACCCCGGGAGCCAGATATCCCAGTAGCGCCCCGGCGGAAAAATGGGTAAATACAGTCACGGGAATTACCCCTTCAATCCTGGTTAATCGATTTTTTCTGCTCTCTCGGCGAGCATGATTGGAATATCATCTTCCACCGGATACCTGAGCCCGCACTCGTCACAGATAATGTATTCTCCTGCGCTGTCAGGGCGTACCTCTTTCTTGCACTTGGGGCAGGCCAGAAGGCGCAACAGTTCATCATTAACAGCCATTTAAGACCTCAACATCTCCAGTTTAAATATAATAAAACCCTGATTCTGACACATGTCAAAAGTTCAGGGGTTTATTAATGATTTTTTATTGCTGACATATATATTATAGAACATCCGGTACACTCAGGTCAAGCGCCAATATCCCCCTGAACTATTTTTCGCAAAATAGCCGGAGCTCTTTAGCCGTTAAATATACCTATCCTGCTGAACTTATCCACTCTCTTCTTCAGCAGGGCCTCACCGGGGATCCCCTCCAGTTCGGACAGTTTCCTTACCAGGACCCTCTTTATCTGCTCCGCGTTACCATGCTGGTCCCTGTGAGCCGCCCCATGTTTTTCCCTGATCACCTCGTCTATGACTTTCAATTCCAGGCAGTCGGATGAGGTAAGGCGGAGCGAAGATGCAGCCTCCGGGGCTTTATCCTTGTTCTTGTAGAGTATGGCTGCGCAGCCTTCAGGCGATATCACGGAATATACAGCGTGTTCCATCATCAGCACGGTATCGCCGATGGCCAGTGCGAGGGCTCCGCCACTGCCCCCTTCGCCGATAATTACCACTATTATGGGGGAGGATATATCGAACAGGTTCTTGAGGTTGGAAGCTATCGCCACCGACTGCCCCCTCTCCTCGGCTCCCACTCCAGGATAGGCGCCCGGTGTATCAACCAGGGAAACTATCGGCAGTGAGAACTTTTCGGCCAGTTTCATCAGCCTGAGAGACTTTCTGAATCCCTCCGGTGAAGCCATCCCGAAGTTCCGTTTAAGCCTGTCCCTGGTATTCCTTCCCTTTTCGTGGCCTACCACCATGACCCTTCTTCCCCCCAGAGAAGCAAGTCCTCCCACTACCGCAGGATCATCACCGAAGTACCTGTCCCCGTGAAACTCCAGGAATTCATCGAATATCTCACCGATATACTGAAGGGCAGTGGGCCTGTCGGGATGCCGGGCAAGCTGAACTTCCTCCCATGGAGACAGCCCGCTGTAGACCTTCTCTTCCAGCTCCTCGAGCCTTCCGGCAAGTTTCTTCATCTCAGCCGAGTCCGGCTCCAGGCCTCTCTGCCTGCCCGCTTCTATCTTTTCCTCAAGGTCATAAACGGGGCTTTCGAATTCCAGTTTCCTCTTTTTCCCTACAGCCATCCTGCCCCCTAAAAGAAGTTAATATATGATATTTCTACCGACCTGGACACGCCAGAAGCGGGGATATAATTATCCAGCAGGTCATTGAAGTTCACTCTGATCCTAAGATTCTCACGGTAATCGAACCGGACCCCCACATCCAGATAACCCCTCCCCCTGGTGAGGCTGTTGGGATTATCCTCATCGTCGTCATTGAAAGCGGCGTTGTACTCACACAGCAGCATCATTCCAGTGAAGGTCTCCAGGGTGATACCGCTGAAGAGGTCAGTTCCGTCCTCGTACTCATCCTCCATGGAATAGTTGATCCCTAAATGGAGCGAGAACCTTCTCCAGAGGCGGTAACCCTTACTGAATACCGCGTAGAATCCCTTCGATTTCCTCTCGTATCGCTCTGCATCTTCGAACCACTCATTCTGCCCCTGCGTATTCACCCCCACCGCCAGGGCGGGGCCGCCTATTATCTCTTCCAGCAGCCTCAGCCTGATCCTGAATTCGGGGCGTTCGTTATACTCAATATCCCCCCTCCCGATGAAATTCTGCAATCCGAAGGAGCCGCCCATCATAAGCCGGTCATGCAGGCCCACATCCAGTCTGAACAGCAGGCTGTTGAACGGCCCCACCGAACCGGAATACATGTAGCTCTTGTGCGGAATGATCCCGGCGGTTGGTATCTCCACCACCTTTATATCTTCCATGAACTGTCCGCTTACTTTCCCGGGCACAGCAGCAAGAAGAAGGAACAACAATGCCAGTGACAGTAAACTATACCGAAACTTCAACATTTTCCACTCCATCTATTCTCTTTACCTTTTCCACGAACTCGAGGGAAGGTTCAACCGAGCAACTGCAGGACCTGATGCTGAAAAGCCTGTTACCATTTTCGCGCCAGTTGAAAACCAGTTCCCTTCTTCCGGGGAATCTTGCCATAACATCCTTCAGCGAGGCAAGGCTCTTCTCATCAAAACTGTTCGACCTGAGGGTCAGCACCACTCTGCGGGCCAGAGCGGCAAGGGCCCGGTCCACCGAATAGATATTGTCGGCGATAATCTTGGTCTCGCCCCTGTCCTTGCTGGAAACCTTGCCCCTGATAACTACCGCGTTCTCCTCCACCAGCTCTTCCCTGGTTTTACTGTAGCAGCTGGCAAAGACTATAGCCTCGAAAGATCCGTAGAAATCCTCCATCGATACAAACGCCATGGAATTGCCCCGCCTGTCCTGTATGACCCTTACCCCGTTTATAAGCCCTGCGATTACCACCTTTCTCCCCTTCTTCCTGCCGGAGAGATCGGCGCTGCCGGTGTTCACTATCGAACCGAGGACGTTCTTGTACCGGTCCAGGGGATGACCTGAGAAGTAGAAACCCAGAGATTCCTTCTCTTCTCTCAGTTTCTTGTCCTCATCCCAGGGAGGGACATCCTTCAGATTGCAGGTGCTGGCAGATGATCGGTTGTCATCAAAGATGAAGATGGTCTGGCCCCTCTCCCTCTCGTTCTGGCGTTTCTGGGCCTGAGATACCACATCGTCAAGGCTGGCTATCTTCTGAGACCTGGTCCCCGGGAGCGAATCGGTGGCTCCGCTCTTGATCAGGCTCTCCATCGCCCGGCGGTTTATGCTCCTCAGGTTGACCCTCTCGCAGAGATCATACAGATCCACGAAGGGGCCGTCCATGCGGGCCCTTACTATCTCCCCGGCTGCCGGTATCCCCAGGTTCTTGATGGCAGCCAGGCCATATGTAATCTCTCCTCCGCTGAGCCCGAATTCCACCAGGGAAGAGTTGACATCGGGCGGTCGGACCACAATCCCAAGGCTGTGGCATTCCTCCAGGAGGAACATCAACCGGTCGGTGTTGCTCATATCATTGGTCATCGCCGCGGCCATGAAGGCTGCCGGATAATGGGCCTTCAGAAAGGCGGTCTGCATGGAAACCATGGCGTACGCGGCGGAATGGGATTTATTGAAGCCGTACTCCGCGAAACTGGACATCAGGTCGAAAATCTTCTCTGCCTTCTTCCGGCTGAGCCCCCATTCGGAGGCACCTTCCAGAAACTGTTTCCTCATCCGGGCCATCGACTTCATATCCTTCTTCCCCATAGCCCTTCTCAGTATATCCGCCTCTCCGAGCGAGAACCCGGCCAGGTCACTGGCCACCCTCATAACCTGTTCCTGGTATAGTATCACCCCGTAGGTTTCCTTCAGGATCGGCTCCAGGCGGGGGTCCATATAGGTGATCTTCTTTCTGCCATGCTTGCATTCTATGAAATCATCGACCATCCCGCTGCGGAGGGGTCCCGGCCGGTAAAGTGCGTTTATTGCTATAACATCCTGGAACGCGGTGGGCTTGATCCTCCTCAGGAGGTTGCGCATCCCCTCGCTCTCCAGCTGAAATATTCCCACTGTCTGCCCCCGTTGAAGAAGTCTGAATGCCTCTTCATCCTCGATCGGTATTTCCTCGGCTCTGATCGCGGTCCCCTCCGCCTCCTCAACCAGCTTCAGGGTGTTGGTTATGTGAGAAAGCGTCTTCAGCCCCAGTATATCTATCTTGAGAAGGCCGATACTGTTGAGAATCTTCATCTCGTACTGGGTGGTGATTTCCCCCTTGTTAGATCTGAACAGGGGCACATGGTTAACCAGGGGAGTAGGGGTTATAACCAGCCCTGCCGCGTGGGTGGATGCGTGGCGTGCCATCCCCTCCAGGGAGAGGGAAAGATCCAGCAGCCTTTTGACTTCCTGGTCGTTCTGGTAGAGCTCCTTCAGATCCGGAACGCTCTTGATCGCCTCGGTCAGTGTAATCCCCGGCTGGGCGGGTACCATCTTTGCCAGCCGGTCCACATCGCCGAATGGAACCATCAGCACCCTGCCCACATCCCTTATTACCGCCCTGGCAGCCATTCTCCCGAAAGTTATTATCTGGCAGACATTCTCCTTGCCGTAGGTCTGGACTACGTGGTCTATAAC
>WJIX01000040.1 GCA_014730075.1 bacterium
GGAGGTAATATCGTAATGCTTACAAATCTGGAGTTGAGGTACCCCATTCCACTTCTCTCAAGGATAAATATAGGCGGGGTTCTCTTTCTGGACGGAGGAAATGTCTGGAAGGATGTGGATGAGATCTTGGAGGGGAAGTTCTCTATATTCGAGGAGGAAGAGGATGTTGGAGTATACGATTATAAGTACAGCACCGGCATTGGATTAAGGTATTATACTCCAGTTGGGCCGGTCAGGTTCGATGTTGGGTTTCCGATAAATAAAAGCCCACGGCAGGAAGACGATTACTGGATCCATATCAGTCTCGGTCAGATATTCTAGTTTCAGGAGTGAGGGCATTGCTCAAGAGAATATTGAAACATAAGTTGTTTATCGGGATATCGATCCCGCTTGCTTTTCTGGCCATTATAATAATATCGGTTACCCTGTTCATGCATTCGGCCCTGTTCAAGAATAGGGCGGCGGACCTTATATCGGAATATATGTTCAGTGATGACAGGTACCGGCTGGTCCTGGGAGAGGTACGTGGAAATCCCCTCGCTAATCTCAGCATAAGCGATCTGGCAATCCGTTTTCGATCCGACACTCATTCGTACGATATAGTCAAAGTAGATGAAATAAATATCGATTACAGTCTTGTCAGCCTGATCCGGGATCATTTCACCATAACCAGAGCGGAATTGGTCAATCCTCATGTCTGGATTAAATCTGACTCAACTACGGAACAGAGCGATGAAGGAGAAGGTGGCGGAATAGGCGGCCTCCCTGATATAAGGATCGAACTCTTTTCACTGTCAGGAGGGCAGGTGATATATCAGAGCGAGGACAGGGCTGACGCGGTGAAATCGATTGATCTGAGGGGGACGGTGACCAGCGGTGACGACCGTATAGAGGCCGGGGTAGTGTCCGGTTCAGGGAGTATTCTGACCCGGGATATAGAGATCCTCAGCATGACAGGCAGGATTGCCTACGGGAAAAGTGAAGACGGAGGCAAAGCTCTGTTCTTTAACCGGTACCGGTTCGGTACTGAGAGCTCCCGACTGAACCTGACCGGGGAGATCGCTCTGGATGATATGGTATTCGATCTGGAAGTCAGCAGCTCTCCGCTGAATCTTGATGAGATCAGTACGGCTCTTGGATCTGATACCGGTGACCTGGGGCGGTTGAACGGAACCTTTGCGCTGAAAGGAAGTCCCAGAGAGATGTCAATGGAAGGGAATTTTGACGGCAGAATCCGGAATTACAGCTTCAGTGATTTTGAAGCTGACATTTCCCTGGCCTGCCGTGATATCTCCATAGATGGGTTCAAGGGCGGATTGAACGGTTCCAGGGTAGACGGGAAGGGTATATACCTGGCTGATAAGCAGTTACTGGACCTCTCTCTCAGCGGACGAAACATTGACCTTTCCAGGGAGTTCTATCCTGGAGCGGGCCTTCCAGAAACCGACTTCAACGGCAGGATGGATGTCAGTTATCTCTTTGGAAGAGGGGAGCTGTCGCTCGATTTCTACCTGGGAGGAGGGCATTTCAGGAATATACCTTTTGAGAACGCGGTCCTATCTGCGGATTACAGAAATGACAGCCTCCTGCTGAAGAAGATGGATGCCCATTCGGAAACCCACCAGATCGAGCTCAGCGGGTCCATCGTGGGCAGGGATACCATCCGGCTTCTCCTGGATATTCAGTCTGAAGCTGAGGACACCCTCTTTTCATATTTCGGAATCGAAGACTACAGAGCTGATGTTGATGTAAGCGGATTGTGGAGGGGAACTTTTGATGAATGGGACCTCAGGCTCAGCGGAAACTGCCGGGATTTTAATTACAGGTGGTTCAACATACCGGGAGGATCGATACAGCTCGCGGTTGAAAAGAAACTGGATTACGGAGTCTATTTTGATGTTACTGCAGATACCTGTTTTGTCGACCGGCACCGGTTCAGGGATATTGACCTGTCGCTGGAATACGAGAGCGGCAAGGTGAATATCAAGAAACTCAATCTGGCGAAGTCTGACGTGGAAGCGCAGATGAGGGGAAAGTATAACGTTGCAGACGGTGAGAGTGAGCTGGTCCTGGATGAGGCCCTTATCAGGATTTTCGAGGAGGATTGGGTAAGCAGCGGAGGATTCGGAATATCGATTAGAGATTCTTCAGTGCTTTTCAACGATCTCCAGCTTCATTCACGTATAGGAGCGCTTTATTTCGACGGCGAACTGGAGAGATTCAGCAATTATTTTGATGGTTCCCTGAGGTTTGAAAGGATCGATATGTCCTTTCTTAACAGCAACAAGCTTATTCCCATACCGGTCAACGGGACTGCAGCCGGAATCATAAGCAGCTCGGGGTCTCTGGATGATCCAGATCTGTCAATTTCGGTCAACCTGGAGGATGGGTCCATAGATGATATTCCGGTGGAGAGATTCGATCTCAAAACCGTCTTTTCGGGGAATCACTGCCGGCTGGATACGCTTAGTCTCTCTTCACCGGTCGGGTTCGGCTTCGCCAGCGGGGATATCGGCAACCTGAACCTGCGGGATCTTTACCGGAACAGGGAGGAAGCCCTGACAGAGACTGAATCGGATCTGGAGATATACTGTGGTCAATTGTCTGTCGAACCGTTCATTGATTATTTCCCCGGCATCCCATTTTCTGACGGAGTTTTCACCGGAAAAGCGCGGGTTGCGGGATCCCTGATCCATCCGGAAGTGAAAATGGATGGTACAGCGGGAGAAATTGTATTTGACCATATCACCCTTGACAGGGTCGATATGCATGCCGACCTCAACCACCACAGAATTGGCCTGAGGGGCGAGATATACGCGGCGGGGAGCAGAAAACAGGGTGAATTCAATGGAGAGCTGCCCCTGCAGCGTGAGAGCTGGCTGTACTCTCTGGACAGCGAGAGTGATATGAGCTTTGACCTGGAGCTGGCGGAGATAGATCTCAGGAGGGTCGCTGATCTCTCCGATCTGGTTGCCAGGGCAGAAGGCAAGGGTTCCCTTAAATTCACGGTCAGGGGCAAAACAGGCAGGCCCGATCTTTCCGGAGATCTGCGCCTTACCGGGGCCGGATTCAGGCTGGCAGGGATGGAGGAAAGATTCAGGGAGGTTAACGCCAGGATAAGTTTCGAAGACACTCTGGTCAGGGTCCGCTACCTGAACGGCCGCGAAGGAAAAGAAGGTGAGTTCTCCGGTTCCGGAACGGTTACCCTGCGCGGATGGAAACCTGCGGTCTATGACCTGAGCGTCGATATGGATAGGGTACTGGTAACCAGTATCAGTGATGTGGCTGCAATTGTAACCGGAAGGCTGAATATAGGTACGGTAACTGTAGAGGGCAGGCAGATACCCTCACTGACCGGACAATTCGAGGTGAATGAGGCCGAGGTATATTTTAACCCGGGCGATATGGAGGGTACGGGGGGCGGAGGAAGCTCCATTACTCCTTCATGGATGGCCGAGCTGGATCTGGACATGAAGGGTAACACCAGGATAAAGACTCCCGACGCCAATATAGAGTTCATGGGTAATGTAACACTTCATCATAACGAGATGGGTACTTACCTGAGGGGCGAACTTAAACTTTACCGGGGTTGGTATAATCTGTATAACAACAAGTTTCATATTCAGTCCGGCTCGCTGGTATTTTCTCACGCGGGTGGGAACAGGCCCCTGATAGATATAGAAGCTGTGACTTACGACCAGGAGGGAAAGAGGATATACCTGACCCTGATCTGGGATGAGAATGATCCCCAGCCCAGGCTGAGTCTCCATCATGAGGAGAGCGGATACAGCGAGACAGATATATGGAAGATGCTGGGAGGAGGTATAGTCAGATCGCCTGACGGAAGCCAGAGTGAATGGGATGCGGTAGGAACCGCACAGAACCTGGCGGCCAACTACCTGGAGAGGGTTCTCAATTCTCAGATGGAGGGGTTCACCGTATCGCTGGAGCATGGCAATTCGAGGCAGTCCGGTGCGATAGGTGGAGAGAAGGCAACCATGCTCGCTATAGGCAAATACCTCTCGGAAGGGCTCTATGTACAGTGGAAGCAGGGTCTATCCGTAGCCACGGAAGCTGAAGTGGAAGTGGAGTACAGAATCAGCGACCTGTTTCTGATAAGGACCGAAGTGATAAAATATTCCAAGGAACTTCTGCCCGGAGAGAGTATGCGCAGCGGTGATGAAATTAATCTGGACGTGAAAATACGGTGGGAATTCTGACCGGGAATTATTAATATTATATAGGCACTGAAAATAAGAAGGAAATGCATATATGAAGCTCAAGAATATCACAACTGCAGCGTTCAGCTTAATGATTCTGATTATGCTTCAGGCAGGAGCGGTAAGATCGCAGGCCTGGATGTTTGGCAAGAACAAGGTGCAGTATGATCAGTTTGAATGGAATATTCTTCACACCCCTCACTTCGATATCCATTTCAGCGAGGGTTACAGGGATCTGGCCGCCCGTACCGGCGTAATGCTGGAGGATGGCTACAGGGATGTCTCGGGCAGTCTTGGCCACAGGATTAAATGGCGGATACCGGTAATACTGTATGGAAGCCATTCCGCTTTCCAGCAGACCAATACTACCTGGAGTTTTATTCAGGAAGGAGTGCAGGCTTTTGCCGAACCGAACAGGCGCAGGATGGTGCTTCATTTCAGCGGTGATAATACCGATTACCGTAACACGGCGGTTCACGAATTAATACATATCTTCGAATTCGACATAATCTACGGGAATCTGCTCCGCTCGGTATTCTCCAGGTCTCTGCTGTTCAGGATACCGTTATGGCTGGCGGAGGGCTGCTCCGAGTACTACTCCAAGGGATTTGACGATGAGGCTGATATGTTCATGCGGGATGCCACTATCTTCGATTATGCTCCCCGGAATCTTGATTATGCGGGCGGATACATGGTCTACAAGGCCGGCCAGTCGGTAATAGATTATATAGTAAAAACATATGGTGAGAGAAAAGTGATCGATATCATGAGGCGGCTCAGGGAGACCCGTTCGATTGACCGGGCTCTGAGGGAAACGATCGGTTTGAATACCGCCCAGCTTACCGAGGAATGGCGGAAGTACCTGCGGAGAAGGTACTGGCCCATGTATGCGGATAAGAACGCACCGGAAAAGTCGGGCCGCAGGCTCACAGATCACATGGAGGAGCACCATTACAGCAACTCAAAGCCTGAGTTTGCCTCAGGTGGCGAAGAAATCGTATTCTACTCCCGCCGGGGTGGCCTGGACGGGATTTACCTTATGAACGCGGTAACCGGCGAGGTAGAGAAACAGCTTATCGAAGGGAATATCTCGGATAAATTCGAGATACTGAGGAGTATGAAATCGAACTTGGCGGTAAACCCAGCGGGGGATGAGCTGGCCTTCGTGGCCAAATCGAGCGGGGCGAACCGGATGTTCATACTCGATATACCGAGTGATGAGATAATCGAAGAGATTGAACTGCCTCTCGATTTCTTCTTCAGCCCCTCCTATTCCCCGGATGGAAGCAGAATAGCATTCTCCGGGGTAAAGAACGGCCAGACGGATATATACATACTGGAACGGGCTTCCATAGAGTTGCGGAAGGTTACCGATGACGTGCAGGACGAAAAGGATGTTTCATGGTATCCCGGTGGGGAAAGACTGATCTACTCAAGGTCGCCCAGGCTAGTGCAGAATCCGGATGCCGGTATCGAAGAGCGTATCGGGATCGATTATTTCGCCAGGGAAATCGAACGGGGCAGCTGCTCTGGTGATATATGGATGGTTGATCTTCAGACCGGCAGCAAGGAAGTGGTTATTTCCACCGGCAGCGATGACCTCTCTCCCCTGATTATAAAGGGGGGAAAGGAGATAGTGTTCATTTCCAACGAAAGCGGCATTTTCAATCTCTACCGGGGGAGTGTTGAGTACGGCAACTATTACAGGTTCACTGATGTGATAGGCGGGCTTTTTTCGCCGGACTACAGTTCTGATAAGGATCGTCTGGTTTACACCGCATTCAACTCGGCGGGATACGATATCTTCATAATGGATAATTTCTCTGAGGATTCCGATCTTTCCTATCCGTCCGGCAGGGCTTCCTCTGAGACGGGCGGGGATAGAGCTCCCGCAGAGGAAAAATTACGCAGCATTGCTATGGGGCCGGAGAATAATGGAAAACAGGTAAGATCTGATTCACTGGAGGCCGCGCCGGCCTCCCCGGATGATATCGCCGGTCAGAAGGATATAAATGGTACCGGCACTTCAAAAGAGAACCGGTCCGGCGAGGTGGTTATCAACGAGGATTCCGAAGAGAATGTAAATCCTGATACCGTTTCGGCGCGGCGGGAGAGGATGAAGGAGAAGGTAGGGACCGTGCAGGCATACAAGACAAAGTTCTCCCCGGATTACGTCAGCAATGGTATGGGGGTCTTCTACTCAACCGGGTACGGTTTCGGCTTCATGAATTCTATCGCATTCAGCGATCTTCTGGGAGATCACAGGATACATCTGTCCTTCAATATCCACAGGTCCATTGAAGACAGCGATATTCTTCTTTCATATTACTATCTCAAAAGAAGGATCGACTATTCATTCGGTATCTTTCACCTCAAGAATTATATCAATTCCCGGGTAACCTCCCTGGGCGAGACATTTCTGGACTACAGGCTTTTTACCGAGCGTAATTACGGGGTTTTCTCCAAGATCAGCTATCCATTTTCCACCTTCACCAGGGTGGAGCTGGAAGCTCAGGGTTATGTCCTGGAAAGGGAGTTCTTCGATAATGTAGGCAGCTACTGGTACGCCCCCACCGGAGAAAAACTATCCAGAAGGATCATTCAGCCTACCCTGTCACTGGTACATGACTCCGCGTATTACGGCAATTTCGGGCCGGTAATCGGCTCCCGCTGGATGCTCAGCTATTCCAGGTCGATCAACCTCTCAAGTGACGATATAAACAGGAGTGTAGCGTTCTATGATTACCGGAAGTATATGCCGGTATTCTACAGGAATTACCTGGCTTTCAGGGCGGTGGGCAGCGTAAGCAGCGGCAGGGATTCCAGGTATTTCTTCCTGGGCGGTCCAGTGACCATGAGGGGTTACGATTACCTGGCTTTCCAGGGTACCAGGATGATGCTGTTCAACCTGGAATACCGATATCCCCTGGTGGATGCCCTTATATTCGGCTGGCCGGGACGCTGGGGTATATATAACATCGGGGGGACCCTCTTTTTCGACACAGGTTCGGTATGGGGGGATGATATCTATCTGGAGGATATTCCGGGATCGATCGACCCGGTGGAGATAAACGACCTGAAGTTCTACAGCGATTTCGGAGTTGGTTTCTATATGAGGATGGGTTTTCTGATCTTCAATTTCCAGCTGGCCTGGCCCACCGATTTCGAGGATACCGCAAAACCGGAATTCCATTTCTACCTGGGGCCTCAGTTCTAACCACGTTTTGAAAAAGAAACGGATAGTAGAGTGAAACAGCTTAACCAGCAGCAGAAGAAAGCGGTACTTGGCGGAGACGGCCATGTACTGATACTGGCCGGAGCCGGAAGCGGCAAAACCAGGGTGCTGACAGAGCGGATTGTGCACCTGATCAGCGAGTTGGAGGTATCCCCCCAGAGAATACTGGCCTTTACTTTCACCAATAAGGCGGCGGGTGAAATGAAGGAAAGAGTTCAGGCCGCGCTCAATTCCCCGGGCCTTCCTCTCTGGATCGGGACCTTTCATGCTACCGGGCTGAGAATCCTCAGGCGGGAGGCGGAGCACATTGGGTTCCGGAATAATTTTGCCATTTATGATGAAGATGACTCCATGCGGCTGGTCAAGGAGATCATGAAGGGCCGCAACTGGAATCTTAACGAGTACCCGGCGTATTCGATCAGAAATAAAATAAGCGGATGGAAGAACAGGCTGGTGACTCCTTCCGAAGCCCTTGAAAACAGCGGCAATTTCATGGAGGAGCAGATTGCGGAGATATACCGGATCTACTGCCAGAGGCTGAAGAAGTGCAATGCCTTCGATTTCGATGACCTGATCACCAGGACAGTGGAGCTTTTTACCGCCAGGCCCAAGATCAAGGAGCGCTATTCCAGCCAGTTCGAGTATGTCCTGGTGGATGAGTTTCAGGATACCAATACCATTCAGATGGTTATGATAGATCAGCTGGCTTCGGCATCCGGGAACCTTTTCGTGGTTGGTGACGATGACCAGGCTATATACGCATGGAGGGGTGCCACCGTCGAAAACATACTTCAATTCGACAGGGTATACTCAGACACCAGTGTGATAAGACTGGAGGAGAATTACCGGTCAACCAATACCATTCTTGAAGCGGCCAACAGACTGATCTCCAATAATATATCCAGAAAGGGCAAGACCCTCTGGTCGAAGAAGGGAAAGGGGAAACCGGTACAGGTTTACTATGCCGGCGACGACGGTGAGGAGGCCGCGGCGGTAAGAGAGAATATAATATCCCTGCTCAGGAACGGCTACCGAAGGAGCGAAATAGCGGTGCTTTACCGTACCCATGCACAGTCAAGGGCGCTGGAGAAAGCGTTTAACAGGGGCGGGATGCCCTATCAGATAATAGGTGGAGTCAGATTCTACGAGCGAATGGAAATAAAGGATATCCTGGGCTACCTGAAGCTTATTAACAACCCCCTGGACCGGGTCAATTTCCAGAGGGTGGTCAACGTGCCCAGGAGGGGGATTGGTAAAGTAACCGTGGAAAAACTGA
>WJIX01000041.1 GCA_014730075.1 bacterium
TCACTGCTCCATTCATCAGCAAGGACTTGGACATCAGAGACAACGTCATTGTATGACAGAAAAATATTTATTCCCATATCATGCAGGAATCCCGCTGTTTCTGAATCATTGACTACCTCCGGTCCGCAACCCTCTTCCCTGGCGATCCTTGCGGCCAGTTCCGATACCCGGATGCTGTGTTCCGAAATGCCAGCGGCCAGTTGATCCTCTCTGCTGTTCTCCGAGAAAGCGGAAAAAACACGGTATTCCACCACAAGGTCCCTTATTATTTCTGGTCCAAGGCTATCCATTATATTATTGATTTTATTCTCACCTGACATATCACCGAAAAAACCGGAACCGGCTGATTTTAGGAAATATGCCGCCATGGCCGTATCTCTTCCGACTAAACCCTGTATCACCTCTGGACCCGGTTTTTCCTTTCCGGTCTCATCGATAAAGGCGCTGAGATTACTGTTCACCACTGAGAGAGGGTCCGCTCCCGCAATCCTGGAGGCAAGCTGCCCATCCGATACAAGGTTCCTGGAATTCATAATCCTGGAAACCTTCTTCTTCAGTACATCCGCCTGGCAGGGCTTTGACAGAAACTGGTGGGCGGCGCTGAAGATTCCCATTATCGCTTCCTTTCTGGCCTGACCGGAAAGGACCATTCTTATTATATCGGGGCGGGTTTCGGTAACCCGCCTAAGAAGTTCCAGGCCATCCATTCCCGGCATCCTCATGTCCGTTACCAATAGATCCACTTCCCCGGAGCTTATCTTCTGTAGGGCCTCCTCTCCACTCCCGGCGAATTCCATCTCCCACTCGCCCCGCATGCTCCTGAGACTCCTCCGGAGCCCCCTTAGAATATTCGGTTCATCGTCCACGAAGAGAATATTTTTCGCCATAATTATATCTGCCTTCACCCGGGCTGCATCTCCTACTCTGTTATAATCAATCTTCTCCGTTATCAACTGGTAACTTTATGGTAAATGTAGAGCCGGAGCCCTCCTCGGAGTCTATGCCTATCTCTCCTCCATATTCCTCCACAATGATCTTGTGGGAGATTGCCAGGCCCTGGCCGGATCCCTTCCCGACTTCCTTGGTGGTAAAGAAGGGGTCGAATATCCTGGAGCGGATCTCTTCCGGAATTCCAGTGCCGGTATCACTGATATTCACGATCACATATTTATCATCATGGCCGGAGCTGATGGTGATTTTACCCTTTTCGCCAGGTTTATCCCCTACCACATCCTCTATGGCGTGAGCGGCGTTCACCAGCATATTAAGGATCACCTGATTCAGTTTGTCGGGATCGCAGAATACCAGGGGAATCTCATCGGTAAGATCAAGCTCCAGGTCAGAAACGTACTTATATTCGTTTCTGGCAAGAGTGGTGGTAGTCGCTATAACCTTGTTCAGGTCTACCTGTGTGTTGCTTCCACCGCTGGAATGGGCAAAGTCCTTCATCGACTTGACAATCTTGGCAACCTTTCTCAGACCGTCAAGAGACTGCTCCAGTGCTGCAGGCACATCTTCGAGCAGGTATTCTATATCCACCTCTTCACACTGTTTTCTTATATTATCTACCTCTTTGCAACAGTTCCCTTCCTGTTCGAGCTTCTCCAGCAGTGACTGATAGCTCTGGAGCAGGCCTGCTATATCCTGGAATGCATCTTCAAAAAATCTGACATTATCGCTGACAAACTGGGTAGGGGTGTTGATTTCATGGGCTATGCCGGCGGCCAGTTGCCCGATCGACTCTAGCTTCTGGGCCTTTGCCAGCTTGTCCTGGAGTTCGTCTCTCTCGGTGGTATCGTGCAGATAAATCAGAAACGCCAGGTCATCCTGGTAATTGATTATGCTGAAACCGATCTCAACATTCATCTGCTCTCCGTCAGCCCTTTTCATGGTCAGGTGGTAAATCTTCCTGGTTTTTTCGCCCTGTCTCAAAACCTCCCTGAAGCTCATAATAATCTTCTCGGCGGCCTGTTCATCAAAAAGAGAGATGAACTCGGAATCTGTCAATTCCTCGATATCCATCCTGGTTACCTTTATAAAGTGAGGATTTGCATACTTGATCAGGCCATCCTGCACTATCACGATACCCTGGTTGACATTCTCGATGAGCTCGCGCGCCTTACGTTCACTCCGCTCCGCCTTCAGCCTCTTCTCCTCGAGCTCAGTGTTGATCCTTACTATCTCATCGTTTCTCCTGGCCAGTTCATCCTTCTTATTCTCGATCAGCTGCTTCTGTTTTTTAACCTTTGCCAGGGCGGCCTTCCGCACCTGAAGGTTCTCCTTCATCTTGGCATTGGTCATCTGGAGCTTCTCTTTTGTTCGGTTCAACTCTTCTGTGCGCAGGTTCACCAGTTTCTGCGACCCCAGGGAGATGGCAAACTGGTTGACATAACCTATGAACTCATCCAGCTCGGTCTCTGTGAAATCGGGTCTTCCGCTATCCCTGCAGACCACTACCAGCCCCAGCATTTCATTCTGGAAGAGAATGTGCGAGAAGATCAGAGAACCGCTGCAGATAACCTCTTCGAGATCATTTCCGCCCTTTTTTAAGCTATCCGGGTTGTTTATTACCCTGGCACTGTCCTCATTGGCCAGTTTTCCCAGGAACCCTTCTCCAAACTCCATCTCGGTTCCGATGAAATCCTCTTCATTATCTACTCCATAAGCTACCGCCAGGTCCAGCCTGTCATGGGAAGTAAGAAGAATCAGGCATCTTTCGGCGTCGAATTTATTGCTGGCATCCAGAGCTCCCATATAGAGAATCAGCTCCGATGAGCTGGTCGAATACCATTTCTTCCTCTGTGTTCCTTCTTCCTCCAGAAGAACGGTTTTATTATTCACTCCGAATCCCTTTCATACAGGCAAAAAAAATTAGATATCCGCCTTATTTATTCTCCGGTTCATATAAATTATTTCGTCAGCACGGACAGATTCTTGAGTGAATTTATGCCTTGAAAGAAAGCAGTTTATTCAATATATTGGAATCCCTTGTCAATAATGGCAGGGAGGTAATTTTACGCGATTCATTACAAACCGGAGGAAACAAAATTTTTGGATCAATAGAAGACCTGGAAAAAATAATAAAGGAAAAATCGATAAGGCATCTCGATTTCAAGTTCACCGATTTCGCGGGCCGTTGGCACCATATTACTGTTCCAGCCTCACGGGCCGGAGAGAATCTTTTCGCCCAGGGAGTTGGCTTCGATGGATCGAACTTCCCCGGATTGAAATCACTCGAGTCGGGCGACCTCTCTCTGGTCCCCGACCTCTCCACCGCTTTTATTGACCCCTTCAGGACTGAACCGGCGGTATCCTTTATCTGCGATATTGTCGAATCAGATACCAAGAAACCATTCAACCGTGATCCCCGTGCGGTGGCCGAAAAGGCTGAGAATTACCTGGCTTCCACCGGCAAGGCTGACCGGTCATGGTGGGGACCTGAATTCGAATATCATATCTTCGACCAGGTTTATGTGGATAACAGCCCGCTGAGATCCGGTTATGAAATTCTGCCGGGAGAAGGACAGTTCGAAGGATTGCCCGGACTTGCCCCCTCCGGGGGTTACCACGCCATTCCTCCCGAGGATATATCAGCGGATCTGAGGGACAGGACCGTGTCCCTGCTCGAGGATGCAGGAGTAGAGCTGATCTATCATCACCATGAAGTGGGCGGACATGGCCAGGTTGAAATAGAAGTACAGTTCGGCCCCCTGACCAGAATGGCCGACGTTGTGATGATGGTAAAATACTTTGCCAGGATGGCTGCACATACCGCCGGAAGGCAGGCAACCTTCATGCCCAAGCCTATCTTCGGCGAACCCGGCAATGGGATGCACTTTCATCAGCATCTGTTCAAGGGTGATGATCCGGTATTCTTTGATAGAGAAGGTTACGCCGGTCTGAGCAAACTGGCTCTTCAGTATATATCGGGACTTCTTATTCACTCCCCGGCACTTCTGGCAATCACCAATCCCAGCACCAATTCCTACAAGAGACTGGTGCCGGGATACGAAGCGCCCGTGCACAGCTTCTTCTCTCTGGCAAACCGAAGCGCCGCCATAAGAATACCTAAATACGCCGTCGACCCGGAGAAGAAGCGTATTGAGTTCCGGCCTCCGGACGCCACCTGTAATCCCTATTTCTGTATGGCAGCCCAGCTGATGGCCGGGATAGACGGAATCATTAATGAACTCGATCCGGAGCAGCTGGGACTGGGGCCTTATGACATCAACATATTTGATCTTGAACCTGATCAGCGCGGTAAAATAAGGGAACTTCCGGCATCTCTGCAGGAAGCCCTGGATGCGCTGAAAGAAGACCACGAATTTCTGACCCGCGGTGATGTCTTCTCTGAAGAGATGATCGAGGAATGGATCCAGATCAAACATGACCATGAGGTCTCTCCGGTAGAAGAACGGACCCACCCCTACGAATACCGTCTTTATTTTGACTGTTAGATGAAACAGAGGTTTAATTGAGCAAGATGAAGAAATTCGAAGAAGCGGACGCTGATGATTATGCGGCACTCGGGCTGAAGAGCGGCCTGGAGATCCATCAGCAGCTCCTGACTGACAAAAAGCTGTTCTGCCGCTGCCCAGTGAGGGAATATACCGATGAATATGATGCCGAAATACTGAGGCATATGCGCCCTACCCTTTCAGAGCTTGGAGAATATGACGGCACCGCACTGATGGAATTCAAAACCAGAAAAGATATTATCTACAGGATTGACGACCAGACGGTATGTACCTATGAAATGGACGATACCCCCCCGTTTGAACTTAACAGGCAGGCCCTTGATATAGCTCTTGAAATAACCATGCTCCTTAACTGCAAGCTGGTGAGCGAAGTACATATCGCCAGGAAGCAGTACCTGGACGGGTCGATCCCTACCGGCTTTCAGAGAACCACTATTCTTGGTGTTGACGGAAGTATCCCGGCCTGCGGAAGGGATATAGGAATAATCCAGCTTGGCCTTGAAGAGGATGCCTGCAGGGAGATCAGAGACCGCGGGCACACCAGGACCTACCGCACCGACAGACTGGGCATACCCCTGGTGGAGTCTGTAACCAGGCCTGATATGAAAACCCCCAGGGAGGTGGCGGAGGTGGCACAGAGACTCAGGTGGCTGGTAAGAGCTACCGGGAAGGTCAGAACCGGTATCGGCGCCGCCCGGCAGGATGTCAATGTATCCATAGAGGGCGGCCGGAGGGTTGAAATAAAGGGGGTACCCAGGATACCGATGATTCCGCTCCTGGTCCACAATGAAGCGTACCGCCAGAAAGCACTGCTTGAAATCGCGGAAGAGCTCAAAAGGCGTGGCATTACCGGCAAAACGTTCAGTTGCAGTAAACACCGGATCACCGATATCCTGAAAAACACTCAATACTCACCCGCGGCTAAGAGCATTGCCGGGGGAGGAGAGATAGGCGCAGTTGTGATCAAGGGGTACCGCGATATTCTCCCCGTGAAAACTCAACCGGAGACAACCTTCGCAAGAGAGATATCAGACCGGGTGAGAGTAATAGCCTGTCTGGACCAACTGCCCAATATAACCCACTCCGACACCGGTGGAGAAACCTTCTCCAGCGCCGAATGGAAAAGAATAAAGAACAAGACCGGCTGCGCGGAGAAGGACGTGGCAGTAGTGGTATGGGGCGACAGCACCGATGTTGAGACAGCAGTAAACGAAATAGAAATCAGGGCCCGTGAATCCCTCACAGGGGTTATCAATGAAACCCGCCAGGCACTCCCTGACGGCACAACCGGATTCGAGCGAATCCTCCCCGGCCCGGACAGGATGTACCCGGATACAGACCTTCCCCCTCTGGCCATAACTGAGGAGAGGATCGAAAGGATAAGAGAGATACTACCCCCCACACCTGATCAGCTGGAACAGGAATATATCAAGATCGGACTAAGGCCGGGACTGGCCCGGCGAATGAGTATATCGAACAATCGTCAGATATTCGACTTCGTCTCGAGCACAGTGAATTCTCACAACGAGGAGCTCGCTTTTATCATCCTTGACAGAATTACTCCGGCCCTTCAGGAGGGAAGGCTTTCCGGGTTCAGCAGGGAGCGGTTCAGAAAAACCCTTCTTGAGATGGACCGGCATAAAATCCCACTGGACGCACTGACCGGTTTGCTTGAAAAGCTTTTCTCATCGGGGGAGACAGATCCGGTAGCCGTGATATCGAAAATTCAGCTTCTCGGTGACAAGAAAGAGGAGGATCGGGCGCTTGATTACCTGAAATCGCTTGAGATTCCCGATATCGATAGAGATAAACTCAAGGATCATCTTACCGGGTCCCTGGTATCTCACTACGGCGGGATGGTGCCTGGAAAGAGAGCCGGGGAAATAGTGGAACAATTTATGGCAAAAGAGCTTAAAACCGGCTGATTCCTGCCGGCAATACAGCGCTGACAGTACTTTCCACAGGGTCATAATTTCTTATATACACCGTATATTCTCAGCTCGAAATTGGAGGTAAGCCCCAGCCCCCTTATCTCTTTACGGTAGGCAAAAAGCCGGTTGGAGTGAGCCAGGATAATCCAGGGACATTCATCAAAGAATATCTTTTCGGCAGTCATATAGAATTCCCACTGCTTCTTGAGAGAAATAGTTTTACGGGCGTTGGTGATCATGGAGTTGAATATCATATCACTCCAATTGACTCCAAAAACCGACAGCCCGTCGTCGGTGCCCAGCACCCGTACGTAGAAATCGTCGGGATTGTAAGATTCAATAACCCAACCGGATAGAAGAAGGTCATAATCCCCGTTTTCTACGTATTCGATGTACTCCTTCATAGATTCGGGCTGATAATATTCTGTCTTTACTCCTACCCCTCGCAGGTATCCCGCTACCAGCCTAGCCTGCGCATTTGGGTCGGGAGCGTAAGGCCGCGGGGCAGGAAGCCCGATGAATTTAAAAACGATACCCTCCCCACCGGCATATTCCGATATGATTCTCCTTGCCTTATCGGGGTTATAACTGATCTGGATATAATCGTCCTTCTTGTTCTTCTCCCTTATGGTAGGATGCAGGCTGTATGATTTCAGTGCGTGGCCGGAATAGATATCCCTTATTATCTTCTCCTTATTGATAGCCATATTGAGAGCTTTTCTGAACTCTGGACTGTCCAGAGGCGGATTATTGATGTTCAGGTGCACGAAACTCAGATTTGCGCCCTGCAGTTCCGAAAGAATAAGCTCCTCTTCCGATGCTATTTCATCCGCCATGCTGTGAGGAACGGTATCTATAAGGTCTATTTCGCCTCTTCTCATCCGGTTTACCGCGTCATCCGGCTGCATTCCGCAGAAATATACAGCTCCATCCAGCTTTACATCTCCCCCCCAGTAGGAATTGAACGCCCTCAGTATTACTCTCTCTTTCGGATCCCAGGTGTCGATATAGAAAGGTCCGGTTCCGACAAGGGTCCCATCAGCATCCAGTTTCACCACAGAATACTGGACCATTGATAGTGATTTGATGAACTCCGCCCTCTTGTCCGGCAGCACAAATCTGACCCTGAACCTTCCCTCCGCCAATACCTCACCCTTGTAGTAATTAGATCTCCGGATGGAATGCACCACATCCTCGGCGGTCATTAAGGTTCCGTCATGAAACAGCACCCCTTCCCTTATCCTGAATACCCACTCCTTTCCCTTATTCTCGACATGCCATTCCGTTGCCAGCCCCGGCTCCAGTATTTTGCGTTCCCTGGTGTGCCTTACCAGACATTCGTAGACGTTGTTCTGAACTACAAAACCTGAGGCAAAATCATCTACCTCAGCAGGATCACTGGTTACGGGATGGCTGGTCAGAGCTACATTCAGCCAGTCAGCTCCAGAGGCCCCGGAGACAGGTGAAATCAGGAACGCGGAGAACAGAGCCAGCCATATTAATACCACCGGTGTGTTTGACATTTTCATTTCTTTCCTCTCCTTTAAATCAGGATCCGGGAGATCCCTATTTCTTTTTGATAAGATTCAGCCTGAGTTCTCCGGAGGGCAGAAAATAAACGTCCTCCAGATCATCTCGGTAAATTCCGAACTTGTCAGTATGAGCTAGCAGGATCCATGGACATTCTTCCAGGAATATCTCCTCCGCCCTGCTGTAATATTCCCACTGTTTTCGTATTGATACCGTCTTCCGGGCGCTGAGCACCAGGCGCTCGAAACTATCATTCCGCCAGTGTATCTTGAAGAGTGATTTAGTATCGCCCAGCCCGAATATCTCAGCAAGATAGTTCTCGGGGCTTCTGGAGTTGATTATCCACCCCAGTATAATCAGGTCATAATCATCCCGGGCAAGGTAATCCAGCAGTTCCTTCATCGAATGGGTCTTATGGTATTCCAGCTTCATGCCCGCCCCCCTGAGATACCCACCTATAAGCCTGGCTGCGGTATCCGGTTCGGGGCAGTATGGCCGCTCGAACGGAAGCCCTATCACCTTGAATACTCTGCTGCTATCCTGCAGATGATTCTGTATTATACGGCTTCCCCTGGCAGGGTCATATCCCAGGACAGGTTCGCCTTCCTTCTTCCCCCCCAGGACCGGCGGGAACAGGCCTCTGCACTCTATTCCGTACCCGTAGAGAACATCTCTTATAATCTTCTTTTTTCTTATTACATAATTAAGCGCCTTTCTGAACTCCGGTGAATCCAGAGGCGGATTATTAACATTAATATGAACAAAGCTTATATTGGCTCCTTCCAGACGGGAAATTTTTATCCCGCTGGCCCTGCTCAAATCGCCGACCATGGAGGGAGGAATAGGAGTTCGAAGATCGATAGAGTCCGCTCTAATCATTCTCACTGATTCAGTAGCATCCATACCGCAGTGAAAGACTACTCTGGGGATATCGGGGTTATTACCCCAGTAAGAGTGGTAAGCTTTCAGCACAACTCTCTGTTCCGGCTGCCACTGCGCCAGCGTATAGGGGCCGGTCCCGAAGATATCCCTCTCCTGGTACCTGACCACAACAAAGTCCATAACGGTCAGTCTTTTGACGAAGCCGGTGGCCTTCCTGGGAAGAATGAATTTTACCCGGTGATCGCCTTCAGCAACTATCTCGGCATTGAATCCCGGTATCCTGCCGAAGGAATCTATCACATCGGAGGCGGTCAGCGGAGTCCCATCGTGAAATGTCACATCCCGCCTGAGGTTGAAGATCCATACCTTCCCCGCCTGCTCAACTTCCCAGTCTGTTGCCAGCACAGGCTCGATAACCGGGTTTTCCAGTCCGAACCTTACCAGCGTTTCATATACGTTCCCTCTGAATACGGAACTTGTTACCACGTCATCCATACGAATAGGATCTCTGGTGGTCGGTATTCCGGGAACTGAAATATTGAGAACACCAGCCTCACCGGATGCTGTAACCGGAGTGAGCAGAAACGCCGAGAAAACGCATATTATAATCTTTACAAACTTTTTCATACAGGCATTCATATTCGCATCTGCCCTGGCGATAAGTACCTGGCTGAAGATACATATAAAGTGACAAAACATATTGCTGCTTACTATTTCGTATTATTGAATATTTTCTTGAGTTAATTTTTCTTCCACTGATTACCAATATGACATATATTGTTTCCGTGTCCGGTTGCGTTAGTGGACAGAACAGAGAAGGAGGCTGATCGGAAAACCTTGAATTCGGAGACTTACAAAGGATACAGCGGCAAAGGCCTGGAGTGCCTCAAGAGCTATTCCGCACCGGTATGGAGCGATGTGGAGATAGAGTCAACCAGAGGCAACTTCAGGGGCATTATCCTGCCCCGCTCGGAAACAGCTGACAATGATCATATCGTATTGAAGATGCACAACGGCTACAACGTTGGCCTGAATGTGGATACTATTACTTCAATAAACACGCTCGGTAAGAAGGAAGCCCATTACAAGATACCGGAAAAGGAATTCCCTACCGATCCGTCCAAGCCCAATGTCAAGCTGCTGGGAACCGGTGGAACCATTGCCTCCCGGCTGGATTACAGGACCGGCGCGGTCATTCCGGCATTCTCTCCCGGCGAGCTGTACGGATCTGTTCCCGAACTGGCCGATATTTGCAATCTGGATACCGAAAAGCTTTACGGGGTTTTCAGCGAAAATATGGGGCCGGAACAGTGGATCGGTACTGCCGGAAAGATCGGGGAGGAGATAGAAAATGGTATCGACGGAATCGTTATCGGTCACGGGACAGATACGATGCACCACACCGCCGCTATTCTCTCCTTCATGGTTCAGGATTCACCGGTACCGATAGTGATGGTAGGCTCCCAGCGTTCCAGCGACAGGCCAAGCAGCGACGCGGCAATAAACCTTATCAATGCGACCAAAACTGCAGCCGAGAGTGATTTCGCCGAGATAATGGTCTGCATGTTCGGGCCCACCAGCGATCAGTACGGCCTCCTGCACAGGGGCACCAGGGTCCGTAAGATGCATTCCTCATACCGCTCTACCTTCAGGACCATCGGTGATATCCCACTGGCAATAGTAAGAGAAGACGGCTTCCAGCCTCTAAGGGATGATTACAGAAGAAGAGACAGCAGCAGAAAGGTACGGATCATCCCGGCAT
This sequence comes from bacterium, assembly GCA_014730075.1. Taxonomy (GTDB): domain Bacteria; phylum Krumholzibacteriota; class Krumholzibacteriia; order Krumholzibacteriales; family WJIX01; genus WJIX01. Next base: position 10,584 of record WJIX01000041.1, read on the forward strand.
TCGACGAGCGGGTCTCCATCGTCTATTACTATCCCAACATGAAGCCGGATATTATAGATTCACTGATAGATAACGGCTACAAGGGTATCATAATAGCTGGGACCGGGCTGGGGCATGTTAACAAACCACTTTACCCCTCTCTGAAGAGAGCGTGCAATGAAGGTATCCATGTATACATGACTGTCCAGACCCTCTGGGGTTACGTCCAGATGTACGTATACGACACCGGCCGGGATATAATGGACCTGGGTGTAATCCCCGCCGCCAACATGCTTCCGGAGGTAGCCTACGTAAAGCTCTGCTGGGCTCTGGGTCAATCTCATGACCGCGAAGAGGTGGCCGACCTTATGCTTACTCCGGTTGCCGGTGAGATTACAGAAAGAGAGCCCCACAACGGTTACCTGATATATCAGGGCGGCATCCCCGAAGTCGAAGAATTCATAAGTAAATATAAGAAATAGCAGGCAATTATTGTAAACTAATGTTTACATTAATGTATACCTGTATTTACATCATAATCCTATATATATCAATTATATAAGCGATCGTAACTAATATAGTAATCTTTTGTTTACACTGCGGTGGATACGTTCTCGCCCGGCGATGATCCAGCCGCAGGAATTACAAGCGATAACTTACTATTATATAACGAATTATAATTATCGATAAATTACAGGTAATTATAAGTAATTCTGGCACGTTACCTGCCATTACAGGTAATCAGAAGATGTTATTAGAAACGGAAGGTAACGAAAGGGGGTGCGAAATGTTCTTCTTCACGAACATAGCACTGATAGCAAGTTTACTTGCAGGCAAGGCTATCTGGGGCAAAGCCATCTGGTAAACTATCCGGTAGGGGGAAGACCCGGGGTAGTTGGTACTGCATAACGCAGGGGAGGTGGGAGCGCTAAGCTCCCACTTCTTTTTTTTGGGCAGCTTTATCGAGAATTATGTTTCACGGCCCTTCACCAGATGATATGCTCGTGGAATAACTGCCACCGGGCCGGA
>WJIX01000042.1 GCA_014730075.1 bacterium
GGTTCCAAATCAGAATCACTTTTGCCTGCACCGAGAACAGCTGCAGAAGCCAGATAGCCGAAGCCCTGGCAGAGGAGAATTACTCCGTCCTCGGCCATGAATTCAGCAGCGCGGGGACTGACCCGGCTGAGGAGGTGGACCCAGGGGCGATTTCCATGCTCAGTGAGCTCGGAATCGACTGGAAGGGAGCGCCCAAAACCTTTGCGGAGATAGCAACCCCGGAGGTAGTGGTGACCATGGGATGTGATGTCCAGTGCCCCTTCATACCCGGCGCCAGGATGATCGAGTGGGAGATCCCTGACCCCAAGGGGAAAGAGCGGGATGAATACCTCAAGGTCAGGGATTTGATAGCAGGAAAACTGGCCCGCCTGATCGACGAAGAGCTTTAATCCAGGGAGCGCAAATTACTGTTTGACAGGGAAGGAGTCGGCTGTTATATATAGCAATATGGCTATATGAAAGGTGCGCTGTTTATGGTAAACAGGACTATGAATATGAAAGAGCTTGAGACTGCGGTAAAGGCGGCAGCTGACTTCAACCGGCTTAGAATACTCAATATGCTCTCAGTGAGGGATATGTGCGTATGCGAGCTGGCAGAGGTTGTGGGGATCACTCAGCCGAGCGTCTCCAGGCATCTGAAGAAGCTGACCCGTGGAGGTTTCATAGATAGCAGGCACGATGGCCGCTGGACTGACTACTACCTCAGGCCAGCCAACAGCTTCGCCTTCGCATTCCTGGATGAGCTGGAGGGGATTCTGGCAGGGGATGAAACCGCAGAGCGCGATCTGGAAGATATGAAAACCGCCCGCAGGGAATCTATCTGCGGTGTGGAGAAATAATTTTTTTAACCTGATATATAGCTGTATGGCTATATGGGAGAATTGAATGAAAGAATGGCAGAAATTATCCCTGGCCGCTCTGATATTCCTGGGAGTCTACTACCTTCCGCTGGGTATCTTCGAGTTCAGGAACCCAGCTTTCGAGGCAATAGCGCTGGCTCGCTGGTACGCCAGGGAGCATGTGCTGCTCTGCCTGGTTCCGGCATTCTTCATAGCGGGAGGAATATCGGTCTTTATCAGCCATGGTTCGGTGATAAGGTACTTCGGGGCAAAAGCCAACAAGGCACTGGCCTACGGTGTCGCATCCGTTTCGGGCACCATCCTGGCGGTATGCTCCTGCACGGTCCTTCCGATCTTCTCGGGAATATACAAGCGTGGAGCGGGGCTGGGGCCGGCCACCGCATTTCTCTATTCGGGCCCGGCCATAAATGTCCTTGCCATAATCATGACCGCCCGGGTACTGGGGTGGGAGCTGGGAGTGGCAAGAGCCCTGGGAGCTGTCGCTTTCTCCATAGTAATAGGGCTTCTGATGCACCTGATCTTCCTCAAGGAGGAGAGGGAGAGAAGCAGCGGAGTGGATTTCCTCTCGGTGGATGAGGAAGGGGAGCGCTCGCTTCCGGCCAATGCCCTCTATTTCGCCGTGATGGTGGGATTTCTTGTCTTTGCCAACTGGTCCAGGCCGGCCGGAGAGGGGAATGGAGTGTGGGGATTTATCTTCGGGATAAAATGGTTCGTTGCCTTCGGGTTTCTGGCGGCCCTTCTTATGATACTGGCAAGATGGTTCAGGAAGGAAGAGCTGGCGGAATGGAGCATCGCCTCCTGGGGATTCGCCAAACAGATACTCCCCCTTCTTCTGGTGGGGGTTATCGTGGCGGGGGTTCTTCTGGGCAGGCCCGGCGCGGAAGGATTGATACCTTCTTCGGCAATAGAAGGAGCGGTGGGGGGAAACTCCCTCCTCTCAAACCTCTTCGCCTCCATGGTTGGGGCCCTGATGTACTTCGCCACACTGACCGAGGTCCCCATACTGCAGGGGCTTCTGGGAGCGGGGATGGGGAAGGGGCCCGCGCTGGCGCTTCTTCTGGCCGGTCCGGCGCTGAGCCTTCCCAACATGCTGGTGATAAGATCCGTGATAGGAACAAGAAAGACAGTTGTTTACGTGCTTCTGGTGGTGGTAATGGCAACCGCCAGCGGAATATTATTTGGTGTAATAACCGGATAGAGGGAGTGATATTATGGAGATCAAGGTTCTGGGCACCGGATGCAGCAAATGCAAAAAGCTCTACCAGAACAGCCGCAGGGCGATGGAGATGGCGGGGCTGGAGGGGGAAGTTGTAAAGGTGGAGGATATGGGAGAGATCTCGTCCTATGCAGTGCTGATGACGCCTGCGCTGGTGATAGATGAAGAGGTAGCTTCAATGGGAAAGTCGCTCTCTGCAGAAGATATAGTTCAGCTTCTGGAAGAGCGCGGGAAAAAATAACAGAGGAGATGATAAAATGAAGATATGGATGATTATTCTGGCAGCATTCATGTTAATGCCTGCCCTTGCTTCAGCTTATCCGGCAGAAGAGAAGCCGGACAGCGTGGTGACGGTTTACTACTTTCACGGAGGCCGCAGGTGCCAGTCCTGCATCAAGATAGAGAAATATACCGAGGAAGCCGTAAACAACTATTTTCAGGAGCAGCTTGAATCAGGAGACCTGGTTTACAGGGTTATAAATACCGACAAAAAGGAGAACAGGCATTATATCGATGATTACCAGCTGTACACCAAATCGGTGATCCTCTCTCTTGCCAGAGACGGAAAAGAGGTCAGGCACAAGAACCTCAATAAGGTCTGGCAGTACCTGAGAGACCGCGATAAGTTCATAGATTATTTCAGAGAGGAGACCGAAGAGTTTCTTGCCGGGCTCGAAAAAGAAAAGGGGAAATCATGATCCCGATCCTCTCCGCCCTGTGGTTCGGCATACTCACTTCCATAAGTCCCTGCCCCCTGGCCACCAATATCGCCGCCGTCTCGTATCTCTCCAGGCGGATCGAACACCCCGGGGCGGTGCTGCGCTCAGGGCTGGCCTATACCGTTGGAAGAATGGCCGCTTACAGCATCCTTGGCGCCGTGATCATCTTTTCACTGGCAGGGGTCCCGGCGGTGGCAAACTTCTTTCAGGATTACATGAACAAACTTCTGGGGCCGGTTCTTATAATCGTCGGCCTGTTTCTTCTGGATATAATTAAAATGAACTTCTCCGGGCTGGTCCTCTCCGATGAGCGGCAGAGGCGGCTGGCCGGGGCCGGTGCGGGCGGTTCTTTCGCACTGGGATTCATCTTCGCGCTTTCTTTCTGCCCTATATCGGCGGCCCTCTTCTTCGGCTCCCTGATCCCACTGGCGCTGGGCAGCAGGTCCGGGTTCATCCTCCCGCTCGTATATGGAATCGGTACCGCCCTCCCCGTTTTTCTCTTTGCCGCCGGCCTGGCCCTGGGAATAAAATCAGTATCCGAATGGTTCACCAGAATCTCCGGAATCGAAAAGTATATGCGGAAAGTCACCGGGGCGATATTCATCGGCGCCGGGCTTTACTATATATGGAACTACCTTCTCCCCCGCCTGCCCTGAAGCTGATACCGGTGCCGGTACGGCACTAAGAAGAGTCGAATGAGGCCGGTTCTGGACGGTTTAAATCAAGCAAATATGCAGATTGGTAACGGCGGTTTCGTCATATGGCATGCCAAATGACGATTATTCCTTCACATCATTGCAATCACCCGGATAACCGGATCAGTAATAGTACCTCATGCTGAAATAGAACACCCTGCCGTATTCGCCGAACTCTGATTCAGCTTTGGACGCAGACTCCGAGCTGTCCCCGAACCCGAGGTAGCCTCCCCCACCGACGTAGAGGTTCTTCCCTATATTGTACTCCAGGGCCGGGGCGAACAGGACCGAGCCGTCAGCGAGGTTTACAAAGAACTGTCCGGTGCCCGAAAGAAGTGGCGTGAACTGCCAGGTGACTGCCGGCAGCAGATAATGCCTTCCCATCAGAAAGACTCCACTCTGGCTGAAGGCGGGGTGCCCGGCTAGGTTTTCATAGTAATCCTCCGGCTCTTTTGCCCCGGCACCATTGTAGTGGTATTCGCACCACCCGTACATCCTTCCCCGGAAGAAAGAATGGTCCCATCCGGCCACCAGCCGGATGAACTCTTCTTCTGAATATTCGTTCTCAACCCGGTTGCAGGCGGCCTCCAGCCATACTCCGGAACCCCCCACTGAGCGTGCGGCGTCAAGCCCCGCCAGGAAGTTCTCGCGGTACACGATGAAGGTGGCCGAAAGGTCTGTCCTGGCCAGATAAGTTCTGCCCCGGAGATATGCGGCAGAATTTTCAATCTCCGCATCCTCTCCCGGGATGACCCCGGCGTCCAGTTCGCTCATCATCCCCAGGGGGCAGATCGCCCTGACCGCGTCCAGACCTACCCTCTCCTCCCTGTCCAGCTCATCGAACCGGAAGGGGGCCAGAACATCTGTTGGATTCACCGTCTTGCCGGCGCCCCACCCGAAAGGCTGCCTCCCCAGGTACAGGTCCAGGAGGCCGCTCCAGGCGATATATAACCTGTCCAGGTTCTGGTTCAATCTAAGTGACCCGGGATCCTTTCCGGGAGAAGGGAAAATACGGGAGTGGATATCATCTATCCGGTAACCGGGCTGCACGGTGCTGATATTGAGAAGCTGTCCCAGAGAGCTCTCCAGGACGTTCACCGAGACGGTGTAGGAGGCGAACAGCTTGAGGTCACGGCTGAAACTGGCCGTTCCGTCGATCCTCAGCCGGGTGGTGTTGGCGCCCAGAAGGTCACCGCCGGTCCCTCTGCAGGAGAGGTATAGCGGCGGTTTTATGTTCATCTGGAAGTTCTTGAAGTAGCCGTCGATCTCGAAATCGGCGGCGGAGATAGGGAAGGCGGCAGGAACCGCCATCAGTAACGTCAGCAAAAAACCGAAAGCCCTATTCCTCATCTTTCTTCTTTCCGTCGATTCCGGGGATACTCTTCTCGCTGCCGGTCTCGTCGGCAGTGATCTTTCCGTCTCTGAGAGTCAGCAGCCGCTCCGCTCTCTGCATTACCAGGGTGTCGTGGGTAGAGAATATGAAGGTCATACCGGTCTCCCTGTTCAGCTGATGCATCATGTCCAGGAGCTCCCCGCTGGTGACCGAATCCAGGTTGGCGGTGGGTTCGTCGGCCAGGATGATACTGGGCCTGGCCGCCATCGCCCTGGCTACCGCCACCCGCTGCTTCTGCCCTCCCGATAGCATGGTGGGGCGGGTGTCCGCCTTGTCAGCCAGTCCGACCAGATCCAGAAGCTCCATCACTCTTTCCCTTCGTTTTTTCCTGTCAATGCCCTGCAGGATCATAACGTACTCGATATTCTCGGTAGCTGTTAGCACCGGTATCAGGTTATAGGCCTGGAATATAAACCCTATATGGTCGCGCCGGAAATCGGACAGCTCGGTCCCGCTCATATTGCCGATCTCTCTCCCGCCCAGTAATACCCTTCCTGCGGTGGGGGTATCCAGGCCGGAGATCAGGTTCAGGAAGGTGGTCTTTCCCGAGCCGGAGGGGCCCACTATGGCGGTGAACTCCCCCCGCTCTATCAGCAGGTCGATACCCCGGACCGCCCGCACTTCCACTCCGTCCTGATAGGTCTTCTCCAGATCTTCTGTTAAAATAAGTTCGCTGTCTTCCATGCTTCCTCCCTGTTCTGTCATAACTCTCTGGAGAGTGCCCGCGCCGGTTTGAGCCGGGCGGCGTGAAATGCCGGATAAAGTGATATCAGAAATGTGCATACCATGAAACCGATGGAGTACTTTACAAACGGCTCCGGTTCCAGCACCGGGTATATGTCGGTGGTAACCGTCACGTTCATGAACTCCACTCCCTCGCCGCTCATACCCAGCCCGATATTCTGGAACAGCAGGGTTACCAGAAGCCCCAGCAGAGAGCCCGCTATCAATCCCACAACAGCCAGAGAGAGAGATTCCAGAACGATAATTCTTCCCATCTGAAGCGGCCTGGTCCCCTGCGCCAGCAGTACACCGAATTCGAAGGTCCTTTCGTAGAGGGACATGAATATGGTATTGAGTATGACGAAAGCGACCAGAACGAACATTATCAATCCAACGAATGAGATGATATTCTCACTCATCTGAAAGGCGCTGACCAGCTGGGGTGCCAGCTCCCTCCAGCTCAGCGCCTTATTTCCATCCCGGCTGTACTTATCCCAGAAGAACAGGGAGTCGCTGAGCCCGTACTCCAGGGAGGTGAAATCGACAGCCACCTCGTGGGCGCTCTCTTCCAGGGCCAGCATCCCCCGGGCTGTTTCAATCCCGGCCAGGGCCACACTCCGGTTCATGTTGCGGTCGCCGGTATCGAATATTCCGGATACCCTGAAGAGGGCCTGGGAGAGGTCACCGCTTGCTGCTTCGCTCACTGTCACTACTGCCGCGTCCCCGATCTCGAGCCGGAGTATCTCAGCGAGCTTTATCCCTATTACCAGTCCGTTGTCATCCGGACCGGAGATATACTTACCCCCCGCTATATTCTCATCCATATTGGAGAGCTTCTTCTCCTTCTCAGGGTCCACCCCGATAAGCTGAACCGAGCTGACATTTGCCGGAGAGCTTATCATGGCATAGCTGTACACCCTGGGTGAGTACGCCCTTACTATCTCTTCTGCCTCCAGGCTGTCAGTTAAGGCAGGCAGGTCGGTTATCAGATCCTCCACCTTCCGGGAGCTGCGGTAGCCGATCCCATGTATCTGAGCGTCCCCCAGGAATGATTCGGTCGCGGTTCTGTACATGTTGTTCTTCATTCCGTAGAATATACCGTGATAGAATATCATGGCGGCGAAACCGATCGAGATCGCGGCGGTGGAGACCAGGGTGCGCCCCCTGTTTCTGAAGAGGTTTCGCCATGCCAGCTTAAGAAATACCATAACCTTTCCGTTCTATCTGGCCCTCATGGCCCTGGCCGGGTCAATCCTGGCCGCGCGGATCGCCGGGTATACCGCTAC
>WJIX01000043.1 GCA_014730075.1 bacterium
GAGAAATATAGCAGTTAAGAAACCGAAAAAGCAAATTATGCTCGGCAAAGAAGGATGGCCGGCCACCCTGTTTCTATTTTAATTGTACTCCCAGACGGGCATTAATGTTTCCGATTATTTCCCGCTCCACATCCTCGAGAGTCCTGGCGGCATCTATTACCACCACCCTTTCTTCTCGCTTTGCTATTCTCAGATACCCTTCCCTGACACTGCGGTGGAAAGCTTCGCTCTCGAGCTCCAGCCTGTCACGGCCGCGCGTTCCAGCCGCTTCCCTCCGGTGGGGCCCCCTGCGGAATCCCTCCTCTACCGTAAGGTCCAGCAGCAGGGTAAGGTGGGGGACCAACCCATTTATGGCGAAACTGTTAAGTTCCCCGACCACATCTTCTCCCAGCCCCCTGGCCCAGCCCTGATAAGCGGTGGTTGCGTCAAAGAACCGGTCGCAAAGCACCACCTTCCCACGCTCCAGGGCCGGACGGATTATCTCCTCCACCAGCTGAGCTCTCCCGGCCAGATAGAGAAGAAGTTCGGTCCTCTCATTCATCCTGTCACTCTCCGGGTTCAGGACAATTTTCCTGATAGACTCCGATATCTCATTACCACCCGGGTCCCTGGTAAGAACGGTCCGGTACCCCGCCTCCCTGAACAGCTTCTCAATCCTTCCGGCCACGGTTGATTTTCCAGAACCTTCGATCCCCTCGAATGTGATGAATATCCCTTCCAAAACTCAATCCTCCATCATATCGAACTCAATGCTGTTTATCTTCCTGATAAAACGCCTCGCCGAGAATAATGACTTGAATGACTCATCGCATACCGCCGCTATCCACAACCCCATAATAGACAGCGAGAATACGAAAGCCAGGGTGTATCCAAGTACCACCTCGAAAATGAAGATCCCTATAAAGGCAAGATACATGGGATAACGGTTCTCGCCCACTCCCCTGAGACTGAAGGAAAACAGGAAGGATAGCGCCTTCGGTATCTGAACGAAGGCCACTATTTTGAATACCGTGTTGCACAGATCTATCACCATCCGGTCCTTGGTGAACAGCATTGCCAGATAGCGGGAGCGGAAGAATATTACGGAGGAGAGTATCATTACCACCCCCACCGCCAGAATAAATAGGGTCTTGCTGGTCTGCCTCACCTCGTCATGGGCGTTGGCCCCGAATCTCTGCCCCACCAGAGTAAGAGCTCCCATTCCGAAAGCGTTGTACAGAATTGAGAAAATCCTCTGGTAGGTCAGCATGATAATATGCGCCGCGGCGGCCACCGCCCCCAGCCGGTTACTGTAACCGATCACGATGGTCACTCCGGTCATCCAGGCCAGCTGCTCCAGGGTAATCGGAATGCCGGTCTTCAATATCTCTCTGATGCTGCGGAGATTGATGGCGGTCAGGTCCTTCCACTGGAACGTCAGTATGCTCCTGCCGCGCAGTATCACGCTGAAAGTGAGGATAAATCCGGTGGTATGCCCTATCCCCGCTGCCAGGGCTGCCCCCCTGACCCCCATCTCGGGAAAGAAGAATTTGCCGTATATCAGGCATATCGCCAGGACCAGGTGTATACCGTTAACCACCAGCGCGGTCATCATGGAGAGGTGGGTGTCTCCCGCCCCCCGTACTATACCTATGGCAACGAAATTCATGATGATAAAGGGGGCGAACAGTGAAACTATCCTGAAGTAGTCCACCCCTATGGCGGCAACCGTTTCAGATGCCCCCAGTACCGTGCTGAAGATAAAGGGGGAACCGAAACGCCAGATCAGGGCTATCAGAACAGCCGGGACCAGAGCGGTAAAGAGTGACTGGCCCAGGAAATGGTTCGCCTCCGCTTTCTTTCTCTCACCCAGCAGCCGGTTAACTATTATAGTAGCTCCGAATACGAAAATCAGAAGAACTGTGCAGGTATAAAGAACGATCTGGACCACGTTGCCGACCGCGGTAAGCGCGTCCACCCCCGTGGCATTGAGGCCGGGATAGAATTTACGCATGGAATTAACCGCTATGTGCCCTACCAGCGTTGTTTCTATGGTCCACATAACTATCTGGGAACCGAGATCCACCACGATAGGGATCGAGGTTTTTAGAATATTCTTGAGATTATTCACAATATTTCCAATACATGATATTTCCGAATTAAAAAAATATTCAAGTTGAGATTGTTATACCATAGAAAGACCAGCCGGGAACATATTTAAATGTCTCAATCCGTTAAAGGTCTCTTTCAGCGGTCAATCTCCTCACATGCATAACTCTCTGTATGAATGTAAATATTGTTAATAAAGCCAGGACCACTATTACCGCGGTTAGAACGAATGAACCGAACAACAACCCCACAATCATAAGCACGATACGCTCGGGCCTCTCCAGCAGCCCAACCTTGCATTCCATCCCCAGGCCCTCCGCTCTGGCCCTCGTGTAACTGGTGAGAATAGATCCCGCCAGTGCGAGAAGAAGAAAGAAAATATGAAACCGCCCGGCTGGGGTATTATGAAGATAATAGAAGATCAGCCCACCGAAATACGCCATCTCTGTTATCCTGTCCCCGGTCGAGTCAATGAACGCGCCAAAGAGGGTAACCCTGCCATCCTTCCTGGCCAGCGATCCGTCGATGGTGTCGCACAGGCCTGAGATAATCAGGATCACCGCTCCTGTGACAAGATTCCCCCGGCCAACCGAAACAGCCCCGATAAGACTTATAAGTACACCCGTGATAGTAACCGCAACGGGAGATATTCCCATTTGAGATATCAGCTTAACCACGGGATCGAGGACACCCCTGATTGCCATTTTTATGCTTTTTTTCCAATCCAAATTGCACTCACTCTCCATTTGACTGCCATATTATGAAACGAAGCGAGCGGGGATGTCAAGTTTTCAATATCATTTCCTGCGCCCCAGGCCCCTTATCAGAACAGTCAATTCGCCCCTGATTTTTCCGCCCTGGAAGTGCTCCATCAATTCCCTGGCGCTTCCTCTTCGTACTTCTTCATGCATCTTGGTCAGTTCCCTGGCTATCACCACATCCCTATCTCCGAGAAGACGGTCTATCGCCTGGAGGGTCTTGAGGAGCCGGAATGGGCTCTCGAATAATATTATGGTCTCCTCTCTCTCCCCCACCTCAATCAGCATCTTATCCCGCTTCCCTTTTTTTCTGGGCAGATACCCCAGAAATGAAAACCGGTCGGGAGGCAGGCCTGAAAGCACCAGGGCATCTGTAATTGAAGTGGGGCCCGGAATGGCAGTGAAATCGATCCCGTTTCTTATCAGCTCCCTCACTATATAATAACCGGGGTCGGATATAACCGGAGTTCCCGCGTCGCTGATCAGGGCGAACCTCACTCCCTCCGCGATTCTCTCCATTATAGAGGGTGTAACCTTTTCCTTGTTATGGTCGTGGTAGGAACCGAGCTTCGTCCCTATGCCGTATCGAGAAAGCAGCACCCCCGCCTTTCTCTTATCCTCGGACAGTATCTCGTCCACACCCTTCAGGACTTCTATGGCCCTCTCGGAAATATCACCGAGGTTGCCGATAGGTGTGCTGACCAGATAGAATTGATAGGATCTCATCTGCAATTATCATGTTCCCGGAAAATTTTCCTTAAAAAATTCTATATCATCGAAAGAGACATCCAGATGGGTTACCATTCTGATCCTGTTGCCGCCGAAGGCAAGGGCAAGAATCCCCTTCTCCTCAAGCTTTTCAACCAGGGTGCACGCATCCATTGTGCCCCGTTCAACCTGAAAAATCACAATATTGGTATCAGGTTTCCTTACCAGCTTGAAACCTGGAATATCTGCTATGAAATCTGCAATCTCACGCGCCTTCATGTGGTCTTCCTTCAACCGCTCCACGTTCTTTTCTATCGCGTAAAGGCAGGCAGCGGCCAGGATCCCGGCCTGCCTCCATCCTCCTCCAAGCCGCTTCCTCCAGAATCTGGCTCTGGTCACCGTCTCCCGGTCGGAAAGAAGAACGGAACCGACCGGGGCCCCCAATCCCTTGGAGAAACAGATATTCACCGAATCAGCCAGGGATGACCACTTATCGAACGGTATCCCGGTCTCTGCAACGGCGTTGGGAAGCCGTGCTCCGTCCAGGTGTACCCTCAGCCCATTCTCACGGGCAAAATGGTAGACCTGCTGCATCATCTCGAAAGGGTATATCGATCCGCCCGCCCGGTTGTGGGTATTCTCGACGCAGACCAGAGATGTCCTGGGATGGTGGACATTCTCAGGCCTTACCGCCGCCGGGAGCTCTTCCAGCGGAAGGAAGCCGTCCTCCCTGTCGAAGGGGTGAAGCTGAAGCCCACCGATAACGGCGGAACCGGCTGCCTCGTAATTGAAGATGTGGCAATTACGGTCCATCAGGACCTCGTCCCCGCGCCTGGTCTGGCTCACCAGGCTCAGCAGGTTCGCCATGGTCCCGCTAACCACATAGAGAGCTGCCTCCTTGCCGGTGAGCTCGGCCATCCTGCTTTCCAGTTCTCCAACCGTGGGATCGTCACCCAGAACGTCATCACCCACCTCGGCGGCGAGCATACTCTTCCTCATACCGGAAGAGGGCCTGGTGACCGTATCGCTTCTGAGGTCTATCAATCTCTTACCCAATTGGCCATCCTTCTTCCTGATTAATAGAAAGAGCCCGAAGAAAGCTCAGGCCCGGCGGCGAATTTGTCATAAATTAAACGCAGATAATCCCCATCCTTCCGCGGCGTAACTGTATTAACGGATCTGCTTGCCGCGTCCCGCGGCAGAATAGGTCTTCAGCGAACAAAGAGCTTTTGCTACTGTGCCACCAGCTCTTTTAATTCGCGGGAGAATTTGAAAATCGGCACAAATCTCTCCGGTACCGGTACCTGCTCACCCGTACGGGGATTCCTGGCCATTCTGGCCTTACGTTTCTTGGTCTTGAAAGTACCGAAACCCCTGATCTCAAAGTGCTCCTTGTTGATGAGCCCCTCTGAAATACATTCGAGAAACCTGTCTACCGCTTCTCCAACATCCTTCTTGGTCAGCCCTGTTTTGTTGGCTATGTCATTAACGATGTCGGCTTTTGTCATCTGCCCCCTCCTAAAATGAATTTTAAATAAGTAACTACCGTTATTTCAATTTCTTAAAGCATGTCACCCTGAATTGTCAAGGTTTTTCTGATATTAATCGATGGCCGTCAGGCCGGGACCGGCTCTACTTCCCGAAACTCTTTTCTAAAAACTTGCAATTTTGTCCCGCACCCTTGCAATTTTGTGCTCACCCGCAGCTCAAGCGAAAAACAGCTGAAGGAACAATCGGGAACAACCGGGACTTTTGTTCAATACTACGGGGAGGGTGCATGAGCGATAATACCTATTATTTAAAGGTTTTCATAAATGCGGCAAATAATCAGAATTTTCTGGTATGCCCCTTGCTGTTTCGTTACAACCGCTGCGAGGTGGTCGCCGCCTTCACGAACCCGACCCTGCATCGAATCATCTCGCAGCTTTTCTTTTATTTTATCCCCAGAATCTTGTGACACTGCGGAATAATTCGTACATCATCCAGATAACGTGAGGCAACGGAATAGCAGTCCATCAGACTGTCCGTATCCGGCACCTGATAACTCTGTTTATCAACTCCGGCAGAAGCAGGCTGTATAACCAGCGGTATGGATCTGCTAACCCTGGAGATAACAGCCACACTCTCCTCGAACTCAGCGGGCTCGAACCGGTCACAAAGAACTATCTTGCAGAAAACCTTCACCGGAAGAATCCGGCTCAGAACGCTCCGGTAGTGCGAGAAGATATCACTTCCCAGCCCGCATATCGCTGGCTGCTTAATATCAAGAGATACGATATCCAGGAAAGGTTTGATCTCACCGAGGATCCCGGCATGGAGTCCATTGGTCTCCAGGTATACCGGGAGTTTCTCTTCTCTCAGCGCCCGGGCCATCTCCAGAACGAACCGGGACTGCTCAAGCGGCTCCCCGCCTGTAATACTGACCGAGTGGACACCCCGGCAGATCCGGGAGAGTCTTAACGCCGCCAGGACCGCCTCAGCAGGTTCTACCGGATTATCCAGCAGCTCTTTTTCATCGCCTGTATGGAGGGTGAACTGCTCCCGCCGCTCAGCAGCTCTTCGGGTATCACAGTAGAGGCACCGCGAGCCGCAGCCGCCAGTTCTGATGAATACCTGCCGGTAACCCAGATATATTCCCTCCCCCTGTATGGAACAGAATATCTCGTCCAGATAGCCTCTATCTTCCAATGCCCTTTCCTTATTCAATCAGATCACCGCGATTATTCCATCCGCTCAGAGCCTTCCCCGCACCTTTCTTACCGCTATCTCAATCGCTTCACACTCCAGGCGGTACCACTGTAGAACTTTCGATGCAATGCTCTCCGGATCTATATCAAACTCATTCAGCCCTGCTGCCGGAACAGGTGCTCCGGCCGGATCTATATTAACCCCGAAATGGAAAACCGCCGAGACGGGGGTCATGGTTGCAACCCCAACCGACATCTTTCTGTCGCCAACATATAGATCATCCCCACTTCTGGCCAGACCGGGAACCACTCCCCCCTCTCGAAGGATTTCCATCATTATGGAGGTAAACAGCCTCAGGCGGAAATTAGCTTCCCTCAGCGGACAGTCGAAATGCTCCCCGATGAAATGCAGCATCTTCTCCGCCCTGATAACCGATCCCTCCTCGGCATCTTCCAGGTCTACCAGTTCGGAGGTGGAGACCCGGCACATCCCGGCGAAGGCGACAACTCCGTCAGTCGCTATGCCACCCATTTCTCTTACGAAATGTCCCCTCAGCTGGACGCCGGTATACTCCATCTCATTCTCAAGCCATCTGGTGCCCAGCACCTCATATCTATTACTCAAACCTTTTCCCCCTCAAAAGTTATCAATTCATCCGCTCTGCTGCCCCTGATCGCGTTCTTCAATCTCAGGCAGGACTGGCACCTTCCGCACATCAGCTTCTTCCCCCGGTAGCAGCTCCACAACGAACTCCATGGTACTTCCAGCTCGATTCCCTCTCTTACAATCTCCCTCTTGCTCAGATCCACGGTAGGGCTTTCCACCCTTACCCTGTTAATCTCTCCCAGGCGTAACGCGCGGTTCACGGCATCCATGAACTCCCGGCTGTTGTCCGGGAACTCTCCCGCCTCTTCCAGATTGAATCCGGTGATCACCACGGAACACCCCGATCGGACAGCCACCGCGGCGGCAATATTCAGGAATATGCCGTTCCTGTTCTCAACCCAGACAGCACCGGCCCCGCCTTCTTCCAGCTTTCCGTTATCAGAGCCGCTGCCGGTAAGGGCAGAGCCGGAAAAACTTCCCAGCCAGGGAAGATCAATACAACGGTGTTCCATACCGAAGAAGGAAGCGATCTGGCGGGACGCACTCTTTTCTCTTTCAGCGGCGAGCTGCCCGTAATCGAAAAAGATTGCCTGAACCAGGCTGTAACGCCGCACTGCCATCGCCGCGGCAACGGCAGAATCGAGACCTCCCGAGAGAAGCGCCAGGGCATTCTCTTTCTTCATCGATCTATTCCTCGCAATAGCTTACCATATCAGTGGGGGTTTCCCAGAGCTCCA
>WJIX01000044.1 GCA_014730075.1 bacterium
AGATAACCTTCAACCGCCATCAGCCCTATTGCCCTTGCCAGAATTGAGAGATCCCCCGATTGGCTGTACATGTACATCTCTCCCAGGCCGGGAAGGACAGCTGAAGCGATGATGGAAACAGCCATATTCTTCTTTCTGTTTCCCGATATCCGGGGCGAACCATAACCTCTATCCGCCTGCATTATGGAGGGTGACAATATCCGCTCACCGCTGAGGCGGAGCACTCTGCCGGCGCCTCTCTTCTCAGAGATCAGAAAATCGTCATCCTGATTGAACACCGATACCATTTTCCTGCTCCTGACCTTATCAGACTGTGACATCTCAAGGGCTGAAGGAGCGGTCAGGTTATCACTTCCGGCTGCCGATGAAAAGATCCCGGCAGCCTGCACTAATACCAGGACAGCTGCCGCCGCGGTATATTTCACTCTTCTCAACATTCTGACTCCCTTAATTGATTACTGCAAACTTTTTCAAAGTCCTGACACTTCTTCCTCCGGATGTCACAACCAGCCTGGCTATATAGACACCGGCTCCGGTATCAGTCATGGACACCGGTATCTCATGCTCCTCCCCACCTTCGCATCTCTTCTCCCTCTCAAGAACTATCTCTCCCGATATATTGAATACCATCAGAGAGGCGTATGAACCGGAGGGTGCTCTGAACTGAAAACCTACCCTACCCCCTTCTACCGGGTTGGGATAGATTATGAGATTCTCATCCAGGTCTGCCCAGTCCTGAGCCGGGCTGTTCCACCTTCCAGTGCCGGCGGCAAAGGACCTTCGCATCATATCTCCGCTGCTTCCGAACCAGGATGTGGATATCTCATCAGGACTGAAAGGGCCGGTCATCCATCTGACGACTCTTCTCTCCGGCCTGTTATCATAATACTCACCGGAGCCGTTGTTAAGGATATCGATATATGTTAATACTCCCGAGCCACTTAACTCTGTAAACAGGGGCGGGTGTTTGACCGCTCCTGCTATTCTCTCCGGATAATCCCCTCCCAGAAGATCTCCCCGGTGGTCCAGGGTCATCAGAATCCCGTTCCGGGTTATCGCCATCACCTTTGCCCCACTCTCGCTTCCTACTGCCGAGGGCGGTGCGGCGATCTTTTCTCTGAGTTTAAAGTTATGCAACCCTCTTATCTCCCTTGGCCATCCGGTCAGATTGGCTCCTGAGGGTGAGATAGCGTAGATGATATCTTCTCCGGCAACCACCAGATCAAGTGCCCGGTCACCGTTGATATCCACCACCGCGGGGCTGTAGATCCTGCTCTCCAGATTTCTCTCGAATAGTATACCCTCTGAACAGCAGAGGTATATATCACCGCTTCGGAGGAGCGCAAGGTAGACTTCCAGCCCATCTCTTTCCGGCAGGATATCACCGGCCGCGATAACAGCATTCCCGTCCAGACCCTCTGCCGGAATGGGAAGCTGGACCGATTCTACCTGATCCTGCTCGAAATTCCACCACCGGAGATTGACCGAACTGTTTCCGGCCGAAAGGAAGATCAACCGGTCCGTAATCCCGGCCGAGTCCACCGATGCTGCAAGATTAGCCTTATTTACCTCACCGGAAGGAAGGGAGATGAAGTACTCCTCTTCCCCGGAGCTTCCAAATACTGAAATCTTTCCCCCGTTAGCTGCAGCTGCAACCGCAATTCCGGTTTCAGTCTCCATTACCAACGGTGGCGCGCTCAGCCCGCCGGTCGCGACCGGCCAGCTCCCCGCCACTTCATCCCAACCGGATATAGAAAGGGCGTGGATATATCCAGCCACATCCCCTATCACCACCGCATCATCACCCAAAGATAACCCCGGAGCGTATGCGGGTGGAAGAACCGGCTCGCGTCCCAGCGAGAAGGCCGCAGCCTGCTCTCCGCTGAGCCACCCATTTCCGTAATGGTCAACCGCAAGAACCGCCGGCTGCTCCCCAACAGCCACCATACATTCCGGGCCGGTGAGCGTATCGGCAAAAAGAGTCCCTGCTGCAAGGACCGCTCTCTTACCGGCACTGAATGTCATGACGGTGTCCCGGCCGGAGATACCCTCTACAGAGATCCCTGAAGGTATCCCCAGGTTACTCCAGGCCACCGGCATGGTAAGATCAGAGAAAAGATTATTATTCCCGTCATAGAATGCATCGTCATAGAACCCGTAGCTGAAAGCGGAGGTGGGATCTCCGATATCGAGGACGCCACCGGCCTCCATCAGCCTGACCGCGAATGGGTCCCTGCTGTTTACCGTATTGTCATCCCACCTGGAGGCGATCAGCCTCTCATCTATGTGCCATATCAGTATACCCGGACCAGCATCTGTACCGGTCATGCCGGACTCGGTGGGAAGCAGATAATCGTATTCGGTGGACATCTCGAATTCCAGCTCATCCGGTATGCCCCCGGCGCAGTTGGTACAGTTACCTATTCCGAGGAAAACGCCGGTCTCGTCATCCACCACTATACCGGTAAGATACTGGTCTATCTCGGTACACCTGTTTTCCAGGAGGAAATATTCGTCATTTGATATATTGATCCTTATCATTTCTGCGGGGAATTTCTCTACCGCGGCAAGCTCCAGCCCTTCACTGAATGCTTCGACGGTATCCACGCTGGCCCATCCCAGGTAATACCTGGACCACGCACTCAGGCCGGCGGGTATAACTCCGTCTACCCTCTTCCAGCCCCCGCTGCCGTCAGGAAGGTCGGCTCCCAGCTGTCCGCCGCTTCCCATATTGCCCCATATACCTATCCCGGTCCCTCCGGAAATGATATTGTAGAGATCGGGAAGCCCCAGCTGGTGCCCGAATTCATGGGCAAGGACCGGTACTATCCCGGAGTAATAACCGTCCTGAACGCCAACTTCCGGTATTACCGAACACTCCGTGAATATCTTTCCGTCGTCGGTAACGAATCTGTCTTCATCCCCCAGCCTGGCGAAGAAGGAGGGTACATCGTTGGGGGTATCATTATTGACATCGCTCTGAAGGTTAGGACCGGCGTGCGCTATGACCACCGCGTCGAACAGGTTGTAATCAACATCAGGATCGGCTGCTATCATGGCGTCATGGACGAAAGTGACCAGCTGCCCGGTTGTCCACATCCCGCTTCCGGGCCCGTAATCGGCCAGGTCGGAAAGCTTGTAACAGCCGTCCTGGCTGTCAGGGAATATCTCCCAGGTGATATCGATCTTCTCGCAGGACTGGGCCCGGTAAAAATTCCTGAGGCACTCCATATGAGAGTTGAAATAGTCTTTGTTGTGGGGCGGGGGATCGATTACACGGCTGGGATCGGGATCCAGGATAAAACCACCGTTCCCGGCAGTGATATCCAGGCTGGACAGGTTATCCTTTCTGTCTGTTTCGAAACCGATCCGGATCAGGGCAACGTGCCAGGTTCCGGAAACCTCCGAAACTGCTCCCAGCAGAGGACGCGCATCCCCGCTGAATCCCCTGCCTGAAGGCCGGTCGTAATTAAAATGTCTCCTCTTCTGGTAATGCTCAGGATCAGGCTTTCCGGTCCGGCCTGAGATGATCAGATCCCCGGAAGGCAGCCTCCTGAATACCGGTACTTCATCGCCGGCATGGACTGCACCCGTACAGACTAACCAACCCAGAACGAGTGCAGCAGGGAACCGTCTATATCGAATTAACCGCAATTCAATAATAACCTTTCCAGGGGAGGATTAGAAATTAAGGCCCAGTGACCAGCGATGTACTCTGTCCAGATCCTCATGCTGAGGAACGTTGCCGTAATCTACTCTGATGCGGTCGCTTATGTTGAATCCAAGTCCGTAGCTCACGCCCTTGACATCCCCGTCCTTGTCATAGAGGTAACCCAATCTGACTGCGAACAGGCTTGTATAGACGAATTCGCTTCCGGCGTGATATATCGGATCGATATCGCCGTCAATCAGGAGCCTCTCCACATCACCCGCAATATTAACCTCGAACAGTTCACTACTCAGAGCGGTGTATCCGAATCCGACCCGGATGGTACGGGGCAGCGGAGCCGCCTGATCACTGTCGATATAGGTAATGGATGGGCCCAGGTTGGATATAGCCGCTCCCAGTCTCAATCCTGTAACCGTATATCCTCCGTAACTGAAATCGGGGACCCTGTAGAGGCAGCCCACATCCAGTCCCACCGAATGCCCCACACCCTCTTCGCCTTCCACGGTGGCCCATTCCGGGGCCAGGTCTATATACACGAACTTGAAATTGAGTCCCACGCTGAAGTTCTCGCCCAGTTTCATGGAAGCGCCCACCATGGGAGACATCTCATAACTGCTGGCGTTACCAAGCACCTCACCGCCGGTATCTGTGGCTGTCCATTCGCCGTAGTTAAGGTACTGGAAAGCGAATCCCACGCTGATTCCGTTACCGAGATGGTGAACTATCCCGGCGTAATCAAAGAATACATCCGCCGCCAGGTTAGGGACCAGCTTGGTATGCATGATATCAGCCATCGAATACTCCAGGGCAGACATTCCGGCAGGGTTCCACCAGAGTGAAGTGGCGTCCTCCACCATAGCCACACTGCTTCCACCCATTCCGTTCGCTCTTGCGCCAGGGGCTATCTTAAGGCAGTAGGCGCCCGCCTGCCCCTGAGCGAAAGAATCTGATGCGGGTATAAGAAGAACCGCGATAAGAAGTGACAACAAAGCCGCAATTAACTTTTTCATAATTATTTCCTCTCTTTCATACCAACTTAAAATAATAATTGTTACCTTCTCCGGTCAAGCAGTATTAGTTCAAATAAACCATTCTGCCCCAGTATATAGCTTCTGGAAACTATTTGAGAACTACCACCTTCCCTTTCACCTTCTCATTCCGGCCAAGAGTGCCGGGGAACCTCGCATCAATCAGATATATATAGGTTCCGTTGGCAACAATGTTATTCGCATAATCCGTTCCATCCCAGTAAATACTGTTGTAACCCTCCACTCCGATCATCCTGCGCTCCCAGATCTTCTTTCCGGAAAGGTTATAGACGGAAATTTCCACATCCGCCCGGGAGGTCAGCTGAAAAACGAAATTGGTGCTTTCACTGAAGGGATTGGGGAAGTTGAAACTGTCACTTATCTTATGGATGCCCTCCTCCACAATGGAGAACTCCAGAGTGTCGGTGGACATCTCTCCCAGATTGTCAAAAACCCTTAGAAGAACTGAGTGTTCTCCTGTATCGAAATCTTCATTCAGGGCGTACTCCAGCCCGCCCCGGGTGAATGAATTATGGTCATACTGGAAATAATCGGTGACCTGTATGGGATATCCGCTGTCATCGAACTCCAATAGTATCGAATTCTGGGGATCCTTGCCCAGTATCGCTATTCCGTTTTCATCCTGTATATCCACGAAGAGGCGCGAGCCCTTCTTGACCCTGGTGGCCATATTATTGAAATACATATTGACCCGGGGAGGACCATCATTGCCGGGAGCGGAGCTGTTCTGTTCTATCCGGATATCATTGCGGGCGCCTACCCCGTCCAGATTTCCACTGTAGACGTAGCTCCTGATTCTGGCCCCGTCACCCACCCTGCAGCGGAGGGGGACTATGAACTGAAATTCGAACAGGCCGCCGGAAATCTCAGAGCTGCCCCTGTACATCACCGAGCCCTCGTGGTTGTATGTTGAATCGTTAACCTCGAACCATTTTTCCGCTTCCCTTGCAACAAATTCGGCTGTTCCGTCGAAACCGGTATTTAGCGATCCGTTAACCATAACCGAACCCCTTACCGCGCAGCTGAATCCGGTAGTAAGGGTATCTATATCCGTTTCGGCGTGCCTTACCTCCAGCCCCGGCATGGCAAGTTCCATGGATGGATCGCCGGAGAGGATATAAGGGTACGCGGTGGTTATATTAATCTTCGAGTAGCTCAGTGCCTTTCCTATGGTCTCCGACCTGAGAGTTCCAGCCGGGAACAGCCTCTCCAGGAAGAGCCTGCACATATTTTCATTCCAGGTGGGCAACGTTATTGTCACAGCGGCAATGGAAGCTATGGCGCCGCGGCCTTCGGCCAGAAGAAGGTCGGTGGCCAGTGAGGTGTCGTATAATTTTTCCTGATCGCCCACCGAGCATGAAAGGGGAATAAAGATGGGAAGGCGGTTACCGTTGTTGATCGTATATACATCAGATTTCCTCAGGACCAGCTCATCGGCCAGCTGATAGGGAGACCCATGCCCGAAATAACATACCATAAGCCCTCCATCGGACCATTCTGATACCAGATCAGCGGTAGCCGCCGGTTTCAGGGAGCCGTCGAAGGGATATTCGTGAAGATAGATCTCGGTCCTGTCAAAATGATCCCGGTAGATGGCATTACGGCTTATCCACTCGGTCTGTTCCATGTGCCTGAATTGAGTTTTACTCTCACCCTGGACTTCATCATCGGCCACGAAGATCAGTTTGTTTCTCCACGAACCGATATTATCCCCTGATTCATAACCTTTGAGCTTGGCCAGGAAATTCTCAGCTCCCTGTCTGTTCTGGATGGGGATCCTCCCCATGGCTATATCCACGAAACTGTCTTCGCTCCCATCCAGCATTCCGAGAAAATCATCATATTCCACGAAAATATTAAATCCGCTTACAGTCCTGAAGAAGAAGGGGATGTAATCCTTTCCCGCTCCCTTGAAATCCCTGGGATCGAAAGTTCCCTTTCCCATCAGAAGAACATATTCCAGGATCGGCTGGCCCCCTTCAGTATAGTTATCGTAAAGGTATTTGAAGTAATTACGGATGGCCAGGGGGTCCTTGAGCCCCCCGGAGAAATTGGAGTAGATATCATCTATATCAACTGCTGTTATCACACCGGGAGGGTTGTTGCCGCTCCTGTGGGAAACGAATTCCAGGGCTGCCTCTTCGAACGCACCATGATATACCACTACCATGGAAGGAGGGGTCTGGACCTCCCTCAGGTCTGGAACAGTTCCGGCATACCGGATGGAGGGGGTGCCGATACCGGAGAGCGGGACTGCCATGAAATGATTGGAGGACTCCCCCACTCCATAGTCGAAAACAACCGAGTCGCCGGATGCGTAAGCCCCTTCAAGAAAAACAGGATTGTAATAGTCGGTAACATCCAGAAGATAAACCTCCCCGCCTGAGAAACCGGTCAGGTTGAAACGGGCAGTGCCGCTGATATCGGACGCGAAGAAATCGAGGAAACCGGAGTCGGGGTCAGGCCTGAGAAACCTCTGGAAGTATATCTGGAGCCAGTATATATTCATCTCCATCCTGATGTCATTTTTCTCGAACTCAAAACTGTTCGTTCCCTCCTGCAGGAATGAAACGTTCACGTCCAGGGTGTCAGGCGCGAATCCTGAATCGGAACCGCTCCAGTTTAATTCCCCCACCATGTTATCGTTGAGATAACACCTTGCCATATCG
The DNA here is from genome assembly GCA_014730075.1 of bacterium. Taxonomy (GTDB): domain Bacteria; phylum Krumholzibacteriota; class Krumholzibacteriia; order Krumholzibacteriales; family WJIX01; genus WJIX01. The sequence goes on from WJIX01000044.1 coordinate 7,389, forward strand.
ACTACATCATCCCTTCCTCCAAACCCCAGGGTCCTTACCCGGCAGCTGTTTCCGGCAATATCCTCGGCGTTAAAATATTTCTCGCTGGTGGCAGACCCGCCGGAGACCATGAAATCCCATACC
>WJIX01000045.1 GCA_014730075.1 bacterium
GGGAGCGAGCAGGCCGGTGAAGCGGATATCCGCGTTTCTGGATCTGCCGATAGTTATCCTGTCGCTTTCCAGGAGGTGAATTTTCTGGTTCTTTCTCTCGAGAAGTCTGGCAGGCGAGTCATCTGCCTTTTCGAAATCAATATTGATATCGCCTGATTCACCGTGATAATCGGGGATTATCACTGTTCTGTCCATCTCAGAGGGAGGAGCTTTTGATATCTTGGGCATCTTGAATATGATCTGGTACTTTCCTATCGATATGGTGTCGTTATCCTTGAGCTCTGCGGAATTTATCTTCTTCCCGTTCAGGTAGGTGCTGTTGCGGCTGTTCAGATCCTTGAGTATGTAGTGGTTCCCTTTTATCGATATGCTGGCATGTTTTCTGGAGACACTGAGGTTGTCGATTTCGATATCGTTTCCAGGAAGCCTGCCCACAGTCAGTTCCTTTCCGATGAATTTGTAGGTCTTGAGCGGCCGGTTCTTAAGTTTTACTACCAGTTTGGGGGGGTCGCTCAGGTAAAAGGATGTTAATCTGCCAAGATGTTCTTCCGGGATAGGCCTGGAATCCCGGGCCTTTTCCACAACCAGGTCGGTATGGAGAGTGATTTCGAAGGGAGCGTGAACGGATAGGGTATAGGTGGCTACCAGGAACTCTTCTCTTATATCCCTGTCTGTTTTTTGTCGCTCATTGCAGAATTCATTGAAAAAGGCGAAAGGGTGTGAATCTTTCAATCTGAGCATCAGGATGTTGGAGTTCTGATAGGCGGTAACAAGGGCGTTTTTCCTCTCTGATTCCGCCCTGTCCACCAGCTCCTCAAGGTCTATCAGAGTGGAGCTGACCTTCAGCTCAGGCTTGTTCTGCATATATACCAGGATGGAGTGGAAGAGGACCACATTAGACTGGTAGGCAACCACATGGGGGAATTCCATTCTCCTGATCTCAGCCATAACCTCAGATATGTCGTTATTGTCAAAACCGTTATGAGAATGCCGGCCTGCCCAGTATATCTGTCTCTCCCGGAAGAACAGGAAATACTGGACGTGATTGTTGAAGAGTTCCAGGATGACCGGCTTCTTCTCGCTTCTTTCGAGAAGCTCCTCGAGAAGGGAATCCAGGGAATCTTCCTCGCAAGCACGAGGCGGGAAGAGGACGCGATTGTATGGTATCTGTAATCTCGACATAACAGTACTGATAAGGAATAGGTTTTTTACTTATAACTTCGCAAGAAGAGTGCCAAAAGTTGCGTATATTACACGCTGACAAATGTTTAACTTCAGAAATGGCTTTACAGACAGGATCCCCGGAACCCGGAACAGCTTTCAGGGCAACGGGGTATGCCCACTCTCTCCGGCAGGCCTGTCAGTCATAGGAAAGCCGGACCTTTTCTTCCTCCATGCAGGGTTGAATAATATCATTCCACTCCTCAGTTTCCCAGGTGCCGAGTTTCCTGTGCATTATAAGGTACTTCTCAGGTATGGGGTGGGTTCCGTAGACTACCTCCAGGCCGTACCGCTTCTCAATGAACTCCCTGAAGTATCTGATGTAGGGGCAGGGGGGGTATCCCACTATGAGGCCGGTGGCAAGGTGGATAATCTCCGCGCCGTTTACCACCATTTCATCAACGGCGTATTCTATATTACCCCCGGGGCAGCCATCACAGGTGGTGTAGCCGACTACTTCTACCCTCTCACTGCCGTAGCGCCTGAACGCTCCCTCTCTGTTACTAAGCGACCTGAAGCATTTCCCGCCGGCGCACCTGCGGTAACGATCACAGATAATTATTCCAATACCGGTCTTCTCCTTCATTTTTATTAACCTCCGGGAGATAAAAGCTGCTGATAATGGATTGCCGCACTCTCAGTCCTCGATCGAATTAATTATCTCTTCGGCCTTTTCGGCATCTTCCTCTCTTACAAGGAGGTTGACACCTCCGGTGCCTGTCGCAAGGGAGGGGCGCCACCCGCCGCAATCATCCGAAGATACCAGGGATTTGATCCCGTTGTTCTCCAGAACGGAGGCAGCCAGCTCCGCCTCGGGCCGATACTGAAAATTCCTTATGATTACCATCGCGCACATGATCAGGGTTACACTTTAGCTCCGGTGCCGGGTGCTGTAAAGTGTTTTTACGGGGGGGCGTGGGGAGTCCCGGCCGGGGAGCCCTCTGTTGAATCTTGAAATATTTCTGATATTAATGTAGAATAGAAAAAAAATTAATATTTTCTATAATCATCTCGCCGCTGGAGTAATAAGGAGGCTGCACTTTCTGTGAGACGCGGAAAGGTTAAATGGTTCAACGAGAACGAAGGTTACGGATTTATCAGGCAGGATGACGGAAAGAATATATTCGTACACTATTCCAATATACTCGGCCGTGGATTCCGTACCCTGAGTGAGGGAGAAGGGGTCGAATACGACCTGGAGGAGCGGTACAACGGGCTCCAGGCGGTACGGGTCAGAAAGCTGGGCTTTCTGAAGTAATAAACCTGAATAAGTTATAATCCCGGTTAAGATGTGCCCCAATGCTATTTGGGGGAGACTGTGTCTTTCTCTCCCCCGGAGCTGCAGGCTATCAGTTTTCCTTTCCTGTCTCGGCGTGGAAACGCTTCAGGTTTCTCTGAGCTTTCTCATTTCCGGGATCGATCTCCAGCGCCCTCTGCCATGCCTCTATGGCATCATCGATATTATCGAGCTTATAGTAAGCATTGCCCAGGTTGGTGTAGGCGGAACTGTTCTCACTACTCTTGCTTATAGCTTCCTTGTACATTTCCACCGCTTCCTGGTACGAACCGAGGCAGTAGAAGGCGTATCCCAGGTTGTTATAGGTGGTAGAGAGATCGGGATCGAGCTCTATGGCTTTCTTGAACGCTTCAGTGGCCCTGTCCTCCTCATGTATTTCGGTGTAGGTGAGCCCCAGGTTATTATACGCTTCGGTGAACTCCGAATCGAGTTCTAACGCCTTCCTGAAAAGGTTTTCCGCCTTTTCATACTGGCCGTTATGATATGCCAGTACGCCGGCGTTATTGTATTTTCTCGCCTCATTCCTGTTCTTTTCCTTCTCCTTCTCCACCAGGGTCTTCCCCTGGTTTTCAACCATCTTTACTACTTCTGAGTAGTTCTCTGAAATTTTATCGACCATCTCCCGATTCTTGCTGAGGCCCTCCTCGAAACTGTCCTTCCATTGCTTTATCTCCCTGCGGAATGAATCCCGGCTCTCTTCCTGCTCCAGAATCTTATCCTCAAGCTGAACAGTTTTCTCAGCCAGGGTATCGGAGATCGAATCGATTATCATTTTGTTCTCTTCGGTAACCCTGGAGAGGATATCCTTGAGCTCTTCCATCTTTCCGGAGAAACTGCCCTCCAGTTCGCTTCTGATCTCTTCCTTCATCCTGTCCACCGATTCGATAATTTCCTTTCTATCCTCACGGTGAAGATCGCTCATCTCACGAACGGTCTCATCTATGCTTTCCACCTTTTCCCATCGGTCCTCTCCGGAGGTGGAAGCGCCGCGGATCAATTCCTCGAATCTGCAGCTCTCGGTCTCCATATTATAGAATCTGCAGTTCTCTCCCAGGCAGCTTATCCTGCCCCGGTAAGATTTGGCAATGAACCTTACCGGATACCCCGGCTGGCTCTCTCCGGCAATTTCCTCTCCCCCGGATTGTTCATCCGTATCAGCTCCGGTATCAGATGATTCCGGATTTATGAAGGGGTCTTTCTCCTGTTTATCCTCGCCGGCTGCTTCGCTGGCAATATCATTTTCGTTTGCCTCCAGAACCAGGGAACCTCCCTCGATATCCTCGAGCAGGGTAGTCTGTGTAACAAGTGGACATATTCTCATGATGATACCTTCCTTCAATTCAATTCATTCAGTGCTGCTGTTTTCTCTATGGTAAATATCCTGTCCTCCTCTTCCAGGCAGCGGGTATAGTTGACCCTGGCCCGTTTTGAAGCGTCCCGGTATTCCCCCTTCATTTCCAGGATCTTCATGAAGGCGGAGGCGGCTCGCCCGAAATCGAATAAGATTTCACTTGCTGTCCCCAGGGAGTAGAGCGCCTCTATCCTCTCTTCCGGGGTCAGTGATGACCGGTTCATGCAGCTCGAAAGCAGGGAGACCGCCATGGTAGGCCTTTCGGTCGCCAGATATATTCTGCCAAGATTGTATATTCTTCTTCCCTCCGGTAGCAGGCTCTTCTCAAGTATCGTCCCGGCCAGTTTGTATTCCCCGAAATCAAGTGCCGTATCTATCAGTTCGGAAGCCCGGTCAGCCTCTATGCGGTCCGGGCTCTCTTCAGAACAGGCCTTCTCCAGCCTGGTCCTTGCCATCTCCGCCAGAGAACTCTCTATCAGCCTGTAAATATCGTTCCGGTCTGAGCTCTCCTCCAGGACCTCGGAGTATATACCGGAGGCTTCGGAGCTTAGCCCTTCCATGTCGGCCAGCCCGGCCAGTTCGATCTTCAGGTCTGTAAGTTCGTCTCCCTCGAGCTGGCCGGAGCCGCCGTATATCCGCTGCCGGGCGGCGCTGAAGTCATGAAGAGAGGCCTCCAGCTTCAGGGCCATGGAGTAATACCTGCTGTCCGGCCGGTTACGGATCAGCTGGTCAATCCTCTCCAGAAGGTCGCTGGGATCGGGATCGAACCGGTCCATTATATCCTTCAGTGACTGGTAGGACTTCTGGTATTCTCCGGCCTCCATAAGACAGTCAGCTTCGAGGAGCCCGGCCTCGCAGGCGAACTGCCGCGACCATTGATGGCCCTGAAGGTCCTCCAGGACCTTTCGGTACTGGCTGCTGTCGCTGTCCATAGCCTCACGGAGAAGACCTATTGCTTCCTCTTCCATTCCCATGCGGAGCTTCACCGATCCGTACCTGCGGATAAAACCGCTGTTCTCCCTGTGAACGGCCAACAGCTCTTCCGCACTCTTTGCCATATCCGCCGGCTCGGCCTCTGGAGAGTTGAGCATGTTGATTGCCGGCTCCAGTGATTCTTCCGTTTTTCCTTCTTCTATGAGTAACTTTGCCATAAGCCTGTTTGCTTCGAACTGATTCCGCTCTTCCCCGGTGATAAGGCCCAGGAATGATAATGCTTCCGGCTGGCTGTATCCCCGGGCGGCCAGAAGCAGTTCGATCTGCCGGACCGCTTGCGGGTATATTTTCCGGAGCCGGAGGTTGTCGGCAAAAAGTTTCCTGAGTTCCGTATTGTCAGGGGCATTGTCCAGGCACCTCTTCAGTTCCTCTCCCAGTGCCGACAGGCTCTCCAGATCTCCCTTCTGGGCTCTTGCAAAAAACGATAAACCCTCTTCAGGTTTTCCGCCTTCCCATGAGATTACCCCCAGAAGCCGGTTTATCAGCCATGGCTTAACGCTGACAGGCAGCGCCCGCGACAGCCTCTCCCTGACTCTTGAGGTATACTGGGGGGATCCCTTTACGCATTCTCTGAAAGTCTCCGCCGCTTTTTCTTCTTTTCCCATGCGAAGGCATGTTTCTCCGCAGAGATAGAGCGCCCCCGCATTATCGGGGGAATTGCTTATTATGCCGTCCAGTTCCTTTTCTATCGCTTTGAGATCAGACCTCTCGGAGGTCAGGGCGATAGCCAGGCACTTGAGTGATTCCTCCATATTCCTGTTTTCCCTGTAGAGCATCGCCCCGTAGATATGAAGGGGGGCCGCTTCGGTCTCGCCCATGGTAGATACTGCCCTCTCCAGGATCTGGTGCGCGAGATTTCCATGGTTTATGGACAGGGCACTCTCCAGCATTTCTTTCCAGATTCCGGCCTCCATGGGCACTTTCCCGGCGATCTGATCAAATCTTGAAATCACATCCTTGATCTGGGAGGGATCTGATTCAAGGAATTTCCCCAGGTAATGGGCGGCCCTGACATAATCCTCTTCATCCAGGTTCATCTGGTACAGCGCCAGGAGCAGAGTGCTGTTCTGATAATTATCGACGACTACCCGCTCATACTCTGACATCACATCATACTTTATTCCATCGTTGAACATCATGAGCTGGTCAAAGGCGAACACACCCTTTTCTATCTCTCCCGAGTTCAGAAGAGAGATGGCATGCAGATATTTCAGGGGTTCTGACAGTTCGGCCTCCCTGCCGGCTTCTCCCAGAATTTCAGCTATCAGGGAGAAGAACTTATTATCGGACGAGGCCAGTTTTTTCAATTCCCCCGCCAGTTTCTCCTGCTTTTCAGGATTAGCCCGGCAGAACTCAACCAGGTGGGGCACGATTTCCCCGCTCTCATCATTCTCTGCGCTGAATTCCACCGCGGATACTATATTTTCAACGGTAGCTCCGCAGCTTTCTATCACCCTGGTAGTCATCTCCATTGCTTCACTGCCGCTGAGGGTTTCCTCCTGCTTCAGCTCCTGCAGCAGAGAATGGGCTTTTTCAGATTCTCCGGTTCTGGTATAGAGGTCCACCAGGATCTTGGTCAGCACCACCTCTTTCCCTTCCTGGTCTATTCGCTGATTTATCAGGCGGATCAGGTCGGGGGTAAGCTCCGGGTCCATTTCAGCAGCGGCGCTGAAATGGTCCCTGGCGACCTGGTATTCTCCTTCTCTCATATTCAGAACAGCCAGTAGCTTTCTGGCTGGAGCAGTCTGCAGTATATTTTCGCGGTTTTCTATCCAACCTGTAATATCGCCGGAGTATCCGGGCGAAAGCTCAGCGAGTTTTTCCAGATGTTCGGAGGCTTCCTTGTACTTGTTCAGGTCCGAGCATATGTCGCAGAGCAGGAATACGGTATCTTTCAGGTAACGTGTCTCTTCCGGCAGCAGAAGAAGTCTGTCGTAACATGTGCTTTTCCTGTCGGCATGCGCCGGAAAGAGCTGTTTTATTCTGTCTTCGGACTGTTCATTCCATCCATCCTGCTCTCCGGACAGATATTTCCTGATCTCCGCGACCCCTTCCTCTTCACGACTGAGCCTCAGCAGGATTTCGCCGCGGATCATCTCCCTGTTTTCACCAATATTCCTGGAGTCCATAACTTCCAGAATCTTTTCCAGGGGAGGGTTCTCCATACAGATGGCATTGAAAAACCTGTGCTCAGCCTTACCAGGATGGTCCAGGTTCACCGATGCCATTCCAAGATGGAATTCCAGCTCGGAGCAGTTCGGGATTTCGCGCTGGAGCTCCAGCATGATCGAACCGATCTTCTCTGACTGTTCCGGGTAGTTCTTCAGTGCTCTTCCCAGTGGAGCGACAGCTTCCCTGTGACGGCCGTCCTCCATGTAGAGAAGGCCCAGCAGGAGTTCATTGTCAGTGAAGGCGGCCCCGGCGGTATCATCCCGCTGGATGAATCCTTCAGATTTTGTCTGGGACCTCTTTATCAGCCCCTTTATATACTTTTCGGAAACCCTTCTCAGGAAATTCCTGACATTATCGATATCGGAATTTCGTATATATGACTCAATGATGAAACTCCCCAGGAAGGGATCTGAATTCTGGTAGAACGATTCGGAAGCGAACTGAATGATTTCATTCTTCCTTCCCGGGTTGTTCTTTACCGCCGATTTCATGTATTTTACAGCTTCATGGCCGTCGGAGGTTTCTATACAGAGCTGGATCAGCTCTATTGAGATATCGAAGTTCTCCGGCCATTTCCGGTGACCTTTAAGGGCCTGTTTCCTGGCCCTTTCGATATTACCCCTGGTCCTCTCCTGGAATATCTTCTTGAGTATCTTCTCTTCGGTTATAAACACAGTTTCCCCTCTTTAATAAACTGCCATCAGCCGGGATTGAAGCAGAAAATGTACCATATCGCCATATCGCCCCAAATTACATTAATCATTGATATATTTCAGGGTTGGAGCTAAATTATAAATGGACGGGTGTAAGGTATACGCCCGGTTATTGCAATTTGCATAACTTATTTGCAGTTAAGTCATTCAACCCGGAGTAATTACAGAGATGGCGGATAAAGGCGGGCGCCGTTATACTGTTTCGACTGAAATAGTCTTCTCGGCTTCTCACACCCTGAAGGACTATCCAGGGGGCTGTTCCAGGCTTCATGGGCACAATTGGACTGTCCGGGTATACTACGGTTTCAGATCTTTGGACAGCCAGGGGATTACCATCGATTTTCTTACTTTGAAATCAGCCCTGGAGAAGGTGCTTCTTCCCAGGTTCGATCATACCCATCTTAATGAAATCCCACCCTTTGACAGCGTCAATCCAACATCGGAGAATCTGGCTGCAGAGATTTAC
>WJIX01000046.1 GCA_014730075.1 bacterium
AAGTAATATGCCCTATCAGAAGCTCCGCCGCCTCTTCAAAGGAAGGAAGGGGTGCTTCCAGCCGGATAAAGGAGAAGGAGGGGTTCAGCAGGTAATCATCCATCGGAATATAGGGGTTATCCCCCCAGCTGACCCTTGCACCCATACCCCTGAAGGTTTCATCCAGGCCATCCCCTGCTGCCGCCACCTCCAGTACACGGTGGAGCAGGATTGGCATTCCGGCTTCCCCGGAATCAACGGCACAGTTCCCGCCGTCCAGAAGAATATTGAGAGCGGCCAGGCCGGAACCTTCTCTGCGAATTGACGCTATCCTGGTCCCATTATCAAGAACCTCAATCTGCGGTGAAGGATAATTCCCCGAATCGATCTTCTCATCTCTTCGCAACAGGCAGCCGTTGAACTCCATCTCCGAGAAGCTCTCTCTCAGGATATCCCTGACACTCCCCCGGTCGACTTTCTCTATCTCTCCCAGGTACTCCGTGAAGTAACTGCCTCCCAGGCTGGCCATGAGTTCGCCATGCAGCATGATATAGTAGTGGTACTTCTCCCTGTCGAACATATCTGAGGAGAGGTGTGCGGTCACCGCTGACTGGACCCGGCCGCTGCCCGGTTCCCAGCTGGAAAGCTCCCTCAGCATTTCCGGAATATCCTTCAGCCTTCCCGATGAGCCCTCACTGCAGGTAAAGCTCATGCGCAGGGCACAGAAATTGTCTTGAATATCGATGCTGACTTCCGGAGGATTTACTCCCGCTTCATTCAGCCTGCCGGCCAGAGGGAAACTTCCACTTGATAAAAGTGAGGAAATGACCGTCCCGGCGGCCATACGCTCGACAAGACTTCTTCCTCCACTGATCTTTATCAGAAGGTCCAGGCCCGGGGCATATCCGGTATTATCCCTCACCGCCAGGCGGTTGCTCCAGCGCACCTTTCCACCTGGAGCGAAAACTTCACCGGAAGCTTTGACGGGGCTGTAGAAGAAATCACCAACCATCCCGCAGGCTTTCCGGCTGCTCAATCCCCCCATTACGAAAACAGTCATATTGGACGGGGTATAATACTTCCCGTAGTACTCTATCAATTCTTCCCGGGATATATTTCCGACCGTTTCAGGGTAACCCAGCACCGGACTGGCCAGGCCGCTCCCCCTGTAGAGATACCTCTGGACCAATCTTCCCCTGGCATGACGGGGATTATCCATGGTTTCCCTTATCTCCTCCATAATAATATCCTTCTCCTTCTCAACCTCAGAAGGAGCGAAAACTGAATGAAGCAGCATCTCCGAGAGTACCTCTATCCCCTCCCCGGCAAGCTCATTCCGGACCAGCAGGAAAAAAACGGTATTTTCGGCCCTGGTGAAGGCGTTCAGAAAAACCCCTTCCCTGTCAACCCAATCACTTATCTGTTCTCTGGAGAATCTCTCCGACCCATTGAAAGCCATGTGCTCAATGAAATGGGTGATACCCCTTGTCCGCGGAGTCTCTACCGCGGAACCGGCACCCACCGAGACCGCAATACAGACAGCCGGAGATCCCGGGTGGTAATCAACCACCACACGGGGGCCGCCCTCAATTTTCCGGGTTACCGTCTCAGCGGAGCATTCCCGCTGCGATGGCAATATGATAATTGCCGGTAGAAAGATTATGGCAAAAAGGTAGCTTCTCATGAGCATGAACCTCCTCAGTGCACCAGGGACACAGGATTCTAAAGAATATGGACAGATTTAGAATTAATGTCTTCAGCCGCCTCGAACAGCGCCTCTCCCAGAGTGGGGTGAGGGAATATTACCGATTCGAACTGCCCGGCGGTCATCCCCGCCTCTATTGCGACAGTACCGATCGAAACCAGTTCGGTGGCATTCGGCCCGATTATATGAAGCCCTATAAGCCTGCCACTATCCTTCTCTGCCAGCCAGCTTACAAACCCATCCGCTTCATCCATTCCCAGCGCCTTCCCGTTAGCCGAGAAGGGGAATTGCCCTGTGGAAAATCTTATACCCTCCGATTCCGCCTCCTCTGGATTAATACCCACATGAGCAATTTCGGGCATGGTATAAACTGTTGAGGGAACCAGGGAATAATCTATTTCTCTCCCTTCTCCGAGGGCATTCTCGGAAGCGGTCAATCCCTCCCGGGTGGCCACGTGGGCGAGCAGCCATCCTCCCACCACGTCACCGGCGGCATATACCCCTTTTATATTGGTTTCCATCCTGCGGTTGACTATGATACCCGATTTTTCATATTCTATCCCCACCCGGTCGAGCCCGATATCATCGATATTGGGCGTTCTCCCCACCGACAGCAGGACAGATTCACTCTTTATCTCGGTTCCGTCATCCAGCAGAGCCACCACCCCTTTATCGTTCTTCTCCATACTCTCCACCCTGGAGCCGAGGTAAACCTTTATCCCCTTCTTTCTGAAGAACATCCTGAGATATTTACTTACCCTGTCCATCTCACCGGCAACCAGTGAGGGGAGCATCTCAACCACCGTCACATCTGAGCCCAGGGCGTTGAAGATAGAGGCAAATTCAGATCCTATGACGCCCCCCCCGATAACAAGAAGTGAAGGGGGAAGTTTATCCATACCCAGGAGGTCCCTGCTACTCAGTATCTTCTGTCCGTCCGGTTCGATACCTGGCAGTTTCATCGGCGAGGAACCTGTTGAAATTATTATCTTTTTTCCCTCTATGATATCTCCTGAATCCAGCTCTACACTCCCCGCAGATACCAGTTTCCCCCTCCCCCGTATGACC
>WJIX01000047.1 GCA_014730075.1 bacterium
GCTATAACAAAGAGCGATATGGCGAGAAGAATATAACCCTTCCCGGGAATAGCCAGCAATCCATACCCCACGAACAGCACCACCGTTCCCAGAGCGATAGTCTTTCCGTAACCGAGCCAGTGATCGGCTATCATACCCCCAAAAAGCGGGAGGAAATAGATGCCGAACAGGAACGCCCCGTAGACTGCTCCCGCCGTCTGCGCATTCCACTGAAAAGTGGCCTGCAGATAGTAAACAAAAATAGAAAGCATTGTATAGTAGCCGAACCGCTCACCCATATTGGCGAAGAATGCTACAAACAATCCCTTCGGGTGTTCTTTTATCATATCAACTCCTTCGGAATAACAGAAAATGATGATAAAGCGCGAATTTACCTGCTCACATACGCATCTACCATCCTTTAAACTTGCTCCATCACCTCTTTGCCAGCTACATGCAGGAATGATTTATCATTAAATATAAGAATATAGATTTCAAGGATTATTTATTCTGTTCCCTGATCAGCTTCGCCAGTCCCTTCAGATCGACCAGGTCGAAGATCGCCCTGGAATCATCTCGGCTTCCCCCTGAAACATTCACCACGGCGTCTTCGAAAATGGCTGATATCTCACCATCTTCCTTATCAGCGGCGATCATGACATCCCATCCGTCCTTCTCCTCGATACTGGGGACTTCCGCTCCCTGCTGTTTTGCCATCGCCTTGATCATCGGGTTGCCTTTCATCGACTTGATCATCTGGGCATACCCTGCGTATATATCCGGCGAATTAGAAATCATAAGGACCACGGTGGTCCCGTCCGAATCCCTGTGATAGTCCCTGGTAACCGAGCTCTGTGTTACCGACATTTCCTGCGTGCTCATGGAACCGGACTGGACTTCGATCTCGTCCCCGGTCCATCCGGAAGGGGGCTCCGGGATGAATTTGGCCAGCGAGCCGGTAGTCTCATTCTGAATCAGGCTCACCACCCGCCCGAATATGTCGACCGCCCTGTTCCAGTTCCTGTTCCGGTAAGCTTCCCTGCCCTCTTCGATCAGCTTCTCCACATCCTCCTCCTGGCCCGCTGTTACCACCGGCGCTGAAGCGACAGCAAGGAAGATGGCTATAATGATTATCCAAAATCCGCGTTTCATGACAAATCCCCTTTCGGTTGATCCAGGTCTCCCGGTTTAATCCCGGGAAATCGATTTTATTATAACCTGAAAAGATCCCGGCTGTAAACAGTATTGAGGTGGGAAGAGAGCTCAGCTCCACCCGGTTAGGACCGGCCATATCAGCAGGACAAGAGATATTATGAAGAAGCAGATCTGCATGGGGATATTCCACTTGAACCATCTCTCGTACGGGATCTTAGCCATGGCGAGCGTTCCCACGGTCACCCCTGAGGTGGGAATGATCATATTGGTAAAACCGTCGCCCAGCTGGTATGCCAGCACAGCGGTCTGTCTGGTAATCCCCGAGAGGTCTGCCAAGGGTGCCATTACCGGCATGGTCAGGGCGGCCTTGGTGGAACCGCTCGGTATGAAGAAGTTGAATGCCAGCTGAATGACGTACTGAACATCTGCGGCGATTATCTTTGGCATCCCGGAGACAGATTGCGCCATGTAGTAAAGAATGGTATCCATGATCCCGCCATCTTCCAGTATCACTATAATCCCGCCCACGAAGCCGACCACCAGGGCGGCGGAGACAATATCTTTGCATCCCTTGATGAAAGACCCCGCGATCTCGTTCATCCCCTGTCCGGCCACTATGGCGCTGGCCAGCCCCATTGCCAGGAAGAGCCCGGCTATCTCCTTGATATACCACTGGAATACAACTACCCCCACTATCATGAAAACTATTCCAAGAAGAAGGATGATCAGGCAGGCACCGTGCCTGCAGCTGAACTTACTGATCTCGTCCTGCTTCTTTCTCAGTTCCTTCCGCCTCTTCTCATCGAAATCGTACATGGGGCTCCTGGCCGGGTCCTTCTTTATCCTGGCCGCATAAACCATCACCCACGCAATGGTAAATCCTGTCACTACTAACCAGATCAGGATTCGGTAACCCATGCCGGAGAGGGGCTTGATCCCGGAAAGCCCCTGGGCGATCTGAAGGGTGAAGGGGTTGATAAACGCACCCGCGAATCCTACCCCGGCAGCCAGGAAGGTCAGCGATACCCCCACTATGGAATCGTAACCCAGGCTTATCGCCAGGGGGACGAATATCAGAACGAAAGGCATCGCCTCCTCGCACATCCCAAACACCGCGCCAAATAGAGAAAAGATGGTCATCACTATCGGGATGACAAGAAACTCCCTCCCCTCCAGAATATCCACAAGCTTCCCTATTCCGGCGGTGATCGAACCGGTCTCGTTAAGCATGTAGAAAGCCCCTCCCACTATGAATATGAAGGCTATGATCTCTCCCAGCTTCAGAAACCCCTTCACCGGAGAGGTAAATATCTCAAAGCTCTGGGGATCGGATTCGGTCTTCTTGAATGTTCCCTCCACAATTACGGTCCGCTCTACCCCCTTTACCTCCTTCACCTCCCTGTCATACTCCCCCCCAGGCAGAATCCAGGTAAGGATGGCGGATATAACTATCAGCGCAAAAACTATCACGAACACGTTGGGGATCTTTTTCATATCTTCCTCCACGGGGAGCTATTTAATCTACGGCCGGATAACCCTCCCGGCTCAGTCTGTTATATTAAACTAATATGGCATGAGGATAAAACCAAATTCCGGTATCCGGAGATTCTCATCCCGGCCATTCAAAATTTTTAATTGATATTGGAACTTGAATTTCAATATTTTATATAATAATCAAAACAACCACTGCGGACAGGCTTCCGTTATCAGAGGAGCCTGAATTTTATTGAAGTTAATAATAAGGGCAACAACCGGGGAGCGGAAAATCATGACCATTGACGTTAAGCAGATCGGGGAGAAGGTAAAGAGAGAGAGCGAGACTCTTGACAGGATCAAGGATCAGTTCGCCAGGGTAATAGTGGGTCAGGAATACCTGATAGACAGGTTCCTGATCGGGCTGATATGCAACAACCATATATTGATAGAGGGGGTGCCCGGGCTGGCCAAGACACTTGCGATTACCACCCTGTCAAGGACCATACAGGCCGGGTTTCAGAGGATCCAGTTCACCCCGGATCTTCTTCCGGCAGACCTTCTGGGAACCCTGATTTACAACCCCCGGTCCGGTGAGTTCACCACCAAGAA